>JAPLZW010000053.1 GCA_026394835.1 Candidatus Wolfebacteria bacterium | reverse complement strand
GCGTCTATAATCGCGCCCTTTCCGCCGCGGAAGTGGCGGCGATTTATAATGCCACGAAGTGAAGACAGAGAAGTAAGATTTAAGAAGTAAGATGTATGATTAAAATAAAGGAATGGTTCTTAATTCACAAAAAAGAAATCACCATTTTTATTCTGGTGTTTCTTCTGTGCTCTTTAAGTTTCGGTTTGGGCTATCTCGTGAACCGTGAATTCAACCACGCGCCGATAGTGATAAACAAAGTTAGTAGTTAGAATTTAGTAGATAGGATTTAGAATAATCTAGTGAGCAATTCTAACTCCTAAATTCTATCTCCTAACTCCTAGCTAAGATAACCCGCTTTTTGCAACCAATATTCATTCTCCCATTCCCATAACTTTTTCGCTCCCAGGAACGCTTTGAAATCATTTTGCCAATAGGGTTCTTCTTTCAGTTCAATTTCGCCGCGGAGTTCGCCCCAGTCATGTTCGCAGTTTTTCGCTTTGGCGCTTGAGCCTTTTCCGGCAAGCCACGGCATCTTTATTTTTTTCCGGCCGCCTTTTTCGCGGAGGATTGAGCCGCACGCCCGGCAAATGCGATTCTGGTCAATACGGAAAATCCAGCGCGTCTGTAAATTTTTGAATTCGCTCTGGAGTGCCGCCATATAAGCCGAAGTTTGGAGATTGTAATCGCGGTAAACCGCCTGGGAAGTTTTGATATCCAAGACTCCGAATTTGCCGTCTATCAAGGCCATGGCATCCAAGGTGCCGGCATAGCGTTCGTCAAAGTGGACGATTCTTTTTTCGATTAAATCTTTATCAACCTGGATATTCCGCTCTTCCATAAATTTCAAAGCCGCTTCAACCGCGGGTTTGATAGCCGGGTCAATTACGGGACTTTCGCCCATCATAAATTTTTCAACTGTTTCGTGGATAAGGGTCCCTTCGCTCGCCGATTGAGTTTTCACGGCTTCGCCCTGGCCGAAACTTCCCATCTCCGCGTAGAATTTATACAGAGCCGGCTTGGATTTAATATCAACGATTTTAGTCACGCGGGGATACCAGGCGCCGTCTATGTCATAACCCGATAAGCTTTTGAAGTGTTCGAGATTGGAATAATACATTTTTGAGATATAGGATTTAAGAAATAAGAAGTAAGTAAAATCTTACATCTTAAATCTTAAGGCTTACTTCAGTAAATGGTCCGTCATTTTATAAATATCTCCGGCGCCCATCATTATCACATTGGCCGAGTTTAATGGGCTGTTTTTAATCAAATCAACCAAGCATGATTTTAAGGCTTTTGGGGAGTAATCGGAGTAGGGGAGATAAATTACCTCTTGGAGCCTGAAAGGCACCCTGGAAGGCTTCTTTTGGACGTTTTTGAGGCTCTTTAAGCGCCTTTCAATGGTGTTTTTTAGGGTTAAGGAGTTGATATTTTGCGACACTTCATCCCTGCCCGGAACCTTATAAATATCCAAAAGAATGAGGGCATTGGCATCATCAAAAGCTTCGGTAAATTCGGTGAATAATGCTTCAAGCCTTTTAACCTGGTGCGGCTGGAAAACGCAGACCAAAAAAGATTTCGGATATTTTTTCGCCATTCCGGAAAGCGTGGCCATAATTTCCGACGGGTGATGAGCGTAATCGTCGTATATGTTAGTTTCTAGTTTTAAGTTTTTAGTTTTTAGTTGTCCGCGGTATTCCATTCTTCGCCAGGCTCCATTGAAAGTTTTAAAAACGGAAAAAATATCATCTTCCTTGGCTCCCAGAGTTTTAGCCAAAGTATAAATGCCCAAAGCATTTGAAACATTATGGTCTCCGGGAATTTTTAGAGATGCCGATATGCGCCTGGTTAAAGAGGAATTTACGGCCTCGCCATACCAAAAAACTTTTAAATTATTATCTTTGGCGATTTTTCTGATTTTATCTTTCAGGTCGTAAAGATTTTTATTGTCTTTATTGACAACTAAAGTGCCGCCGGGCTTGATATTGGCAATAAATTTCAGGAAAGCGTCTTTAATGGTTGCGAGGTCGCTATAAAAATCCAAGTGTTCTTTATCTATATTGGTAATCATTGCTGCGGCAGGGGAATAGTTAAGAAAAGACTCTTGGTATTCGTCCGCCTCAATCACCAAGCTCTTTTTGCCTTTCCGGAAATTAGTTCCGTCAAATTCTTTAAGATTCGTGCCTACTATAACCGTCGGGTCAAGCTTAGCCTTGATTAAAATCAACGATAAAATAGATGTGCTCGTGCTTTTGCCATGCGCTCCGGCAATGGCAATGGTTTCGTATTGCCTTGTGAGGCCGCCCAGGGCTTCGGCATATGTCTTAACGGGAATTTTCAGTTTTGTTGCCTCTTTAATTTCGGGGCTAAGAAGGGGAAGGGCGGCGCTTCTTACGAGCATTTGGGCGTTACGAGGCAGATTGGAGGCTTTATGGCCGATAAAAATTTTTACGCCTTCTTTTTTTAATTTTTGCGTAATTTCCGAGGATGTCAGGTCCGAGCCGCTCACTTTATATCCGCGACTTAAAAACCAGCGGGCAAGAGCGCTGGTTCCGATTCCGCCGATTCCCACAAAGTGGACTATGTTGTTTGAAGGGGAGCTTGTTTTCACCGGTTTAATTGATTATTGTATATGTCGCACAAGATACCTTTTCGGTCATTTGTGTGTCTAGATTTTATCTATCCATTTCCACTCTTTTATCTTACTTTTAAACTGCTTCATCGTTTCGTGGATGTTTTTCAGCTTAACCAGGTCATTCTGATTCCAAATTTTACTTCTCTTCCCTTGATTATTTCTGGTCGTGGCTATATTAGTCTTTAAACCCTTGTTTTTATTGAGTAAATATACTGCCTCTTTCCATAATTCAAAATCATGCTTTTTCTTTGCCCGAAGCTTATGTTTTTCAAAAAACGGAATAATTATATCCGTGTCGCACAATAAAAGCAACCACCTTATACCTTACTGATAACCCATTTTAAAATATCTACGAAGAAAAGCAGAACTGCCACAACCATATTCAGAATGGCTTTGAAAAATCCCGTTGCCGCCGAACCGCTCACATTTTGGCTGAACCAAGACGAGGCGTAATTCATAAAATCCAGGCCTTTTTGAATAAGTTCGTTCATCTCAATTTTTATTTATGTTTATATTTTTATTATTGAGCCGGCAGATAGTCCAACGGATTCAAGTCTCCGCCGAAAGGCATTGATGGGCCGCAGACTTTGCTTGGCCCTATATAAAAAGTTTGGCTGTCATAAACGCCGAAATGAAGATGCGGGCCGGTCGCGTAGCCGGTTTTTCCCGAGTAGCCCAAAAGATCGCCTTTATTAACTATATCACCGATGTGGGCGGTCTGCAAAGAAAGATGGGCGTAAAGAGTGGTCAGGTTGTTGCCATGCTGGACAACTACGAATTTTCCATAAGCGCCGCGCGGACAATACGCATCCTGATTTGCCGATGCCAGGACCCTTCCCGCTTCGGAGGCGTAAACGGGAGTGCCTATGGGCGCGGCGAAGTCAACGCCGTTATGCCATTTTCCCTGGTAGCCATATTTCGCAAATTTTGTCGCTCCATAACCTTGAGAAAGAATACCTTCTACGGGCATAGAAAGAAGGCCTTTTTGTTTTCCGGGTATGGCGCCGGGATTAATTTTCAAACGCAATTGTTCGTCGATTTTTTCTATTTCCGCCGCAATATCCTGCTGCTGTTTTAACAAATCGGCAAGAGATTTCTGGTAAATTTGCTCTTTGCTCTTGGTTTGGGTCAGGAGCGATTGTTTGTCTTGCTTGGTTTCGGCCAAAATTATTTTCTTATTTTTTAAATTGGAATTTTCCAGCTCAATCAGCCTTTTCTTGTCGGTTTTGCTTGTGAGCTGGCCGGCCAGGTTTTGCTTGATGTTTTTGATATTGGTTATTTCCACGGATAGCTCGGTATTCAGGTCGGTAAGGCTCTGGGTTTCAAAGATACTGTCCGCCAAAGTTTTATTTTTTAAAAAAATAATCAGCGGAGATTCTTCTTCCCGCTGCTGCATTTGCTGGATAATAGAGACTATGGAAGTTTGCTTATCCGATATCTGTTTTTCGGCGTCGCTTATATTGTAATTCAGGGAATCAACTTCCAGTCCCAATTTGTCTATGGTTACTTCGCTCTGTTTTATACCCAAAGAAACCTGGCTGATATTGGTATTTATGCCGGAAATTTCCTTGCTTAAGGATTTGCTTTGGCCCTGGGCGGTTTCAAGTTTTGCTTGATTTTCTCTTATTTGATTCGCGACCTGCTGGAGTTCCTGATTTTTTTTGTTGATGGCATCCTGGAGCGCTTGCTGTTCCTGGTCTATCGCGAAAACCGCGGGCGTTAAGGCCAAAAATGAAATCAAGCAAAAAACAAAGGTTTTTATTTTCCCGTACGGCATTTAATTTATTGGATTTTTCCCACGGCTATTTTAAGCCTATTAAGCGTTTCTTCTTTTCCCAGAATATCCATTATGTCAAATGGCCCGGGCGAAGCCGGTTTACCGGACAATGAAACCCGGAGCGGCCACAAGAGCTCTCCCCTGCCCCAAACCTCGGTAAGCGGCATTATCGCGGATTCCAGCTTTTCTTTTGTGAAATCTTCCTTGAAAATTTTTTCGATTTCCTCTGTGAGAATTTTTAAATTCGCCGCTAATTTGTTTTTATCTTCTTCGGTTTTTATCTCGGTCGGCTTGGGGCGCGGCCAATACAAAAGCTCCAAGGGATATTCCGGCAATTCAAAAAAGAAATCCGCCAGCTCTTGGATGTCGGTCAATTTTCTCATGCGGTCTTTTTCCAGCTTGATTATTTTCGCCATTAAATCTTTTTCTTTAAGCCACGCATCCGGCGCAAATCCCCTGAGTTGTTTTAAGAGTTCTTCTTCCCGAGTATTTTTAATGTATTGCGAATTAAGCCAATCGAGTTTTTCCAAATTGAAAACCGCTCCGGCTTTCTGGACTCTCCTCAAATCGAATTCTTTTATTAATTCTTCGCGGCTTAAAATTTCCCGGTCGTGAAC
>JAPLZW010000075.1 GCA_026394835.1 Candidatus Wolfebacteria bacterium | reverse complement strand
TGAGGTCAGCCAAAATTTCCCGGATTTTATCGCGGAGCAAAATCTGGGCGGTGAGCTGCGCCGGGGTCAAACTTTTTTCGTCCTTAATGAATTCCGAGAGTGTTAGTTCTTCATCGTCCTCGCCAACCGGAGCTTCCAGAGAAATCACTTCCTGGGAAATCTTCTGGATATGGCGGATGCGGTCAACAGTCGTTCCCATTTCAATCGCAACTTCTTCGGCCAGAGGCTCGCGGCCAAGCTCTTGGAGCAGGCGCCTTTTTGTCTGGGTGTATTTTGAAATCGTTTCCACCATATGTACCGGAATCCTGATGGTGCGGGACTGGTCGGCCAAAGCTCTCGTAATCGCTTGCCTTATCCACCAGGTGGCATAAGTGGAAAACTTAAACCCTTTTCGGTAATCAAACTTATCCACGGCGCGGGAAAGGCCGATATTGCCCTCCTGGATTAAATCCAAAATATTCAGATTAGGAGTCCTGTGGACATAACGTTTGGCAATCGAAACCACAAGCCTTAGGTTGGCCCTGATAAGCTGATGCCTCGCCTCTTCGTCCCCGCCTTCCAATCTTTTTGCCAAAGCTCTTTCTTCTTTTCCGGTCAGAAGCGGAGTCTTCCCGATTTCCCGGAGATACATCTGAACCGCATCGGGCAAATCTTCGCTCTCTATTACCGTCGCTTCTTTTAATTCCTTATCGCTCACTTCGCCCTTATCGCCCAAATCAATCATCTGGCGGGTCTCTATAATTTTGATGTTCGCTTTTTCAAGCCGGGAATAAATCTCTTCAAGAAAAGAAACGTCATTTTCAATATACGAAAAACGCTCCAAAATTTCGGAGTCTGTCACAAAACCGCGCGGCCGGCCGACTTTTATAAGATCTTCAATTTCCGATTCCTTAAACTTGAATTTCTGTTTTTTGGGAGGTTTCGTTTTCGCTCGGGAGGATTTTTTCCTGGCTGCCGGCTTCTTCTTGCCTGTTTTTTTGGCTTTCTTTTTCGGTTTCGCTTTTTTTTTGGCTTTTTTGTTTTTTTTCTTTTTAGCCATTGTTTTATTTATGGAAATCTTACGCAAAGCAAATACCGAACCCGTTTCTCAGGGCGGCATTAGCGATTTAACGCTTGGACGATGCGAACCAAGATTTCCTTGCTCTTAACACCATTTTCTTCCATTCCAAGCATTAAGTCAATGCCGAAACTTGACTGATTACTCGGAAATAATTCTGGATAGATCCTGAAATTCTTTGAGAAAATTCTCCACTCCGGCTTCATCGCCCTTATTCTCCAGGTCCCTTATTAGCTTCAACATAGCCTTTTGTTTTTCCCTGAAAAATTCAATTTTTATTTCACGAAGCAAAATCAAAAACTCGTCCTCAATTTTATCCTCACCAAGAATTTCAAATTTAAATGAAGCGTCATGGGAAATCATATCCAAAAGACCAAGCATTTTTTCTTCCAATTTTTTCCCGTCGCGCAAATTTTCCAGAATTAAAGCGTAATCGCCGGGAAAATATTCCGCGAATTCTCCCACCCGCTCCTTTAATCCTTCTTTCGTAAGGATAATTCCCAAAAGCGCTTCCGCAAGCATCTCGCGCCGGGTGCTAACGATATCCTGCTCTGCGCCTTCCTTATTTTTTGCGAGAGGATTTACAAAATTATCCGCTCTCAATTCCGTAGACCGCAAAAGCATCATCTCTTCAATGAGCGCGTTTTCATTCACGCCCGTCCTGTCAGCCAGTTGCTTTAACCAGTGCGATCTCTCTATCGGACTCGCCAGATTCCTGATTTTCCCCAAAACCGCGCGTAAACTTTTTTTGATGTCAATAAATTCTTTTTTGCCTTCGGTAAGATAATGGCCGAAATAAAACTCCATTGAAGAAATCGCCTTCCCCGCAAGCTCCGCGAGATGCCCGGGTTTTTTCTCTGCCGCCTCGGCCGGATCTTTATAATCCTTGAGCATCAGAAGTTTTACGTTAAAATCAGCGGCCGCCGCCAAATCAATGCTCCGCTCCGCGGCCTTGAGCCCGGCTTCATCGTTATCAAAGGACAAAATCAAGGTATCTGCGTAACGCCGCAAAGTTTTCAAATGGTCCAGAGTCAAAGCTGTTCCGGAAGTCGCCACGACATTTCTCAAACCGTCCTGATAAGCCATCAGGAAGTCCATCTGCCCCTCAACCAGAATCACGGCATTTTGTTCCTTAATTTCATTCTTGGTTCTATAAAATCCGTAGAGGGTCCGTGATTTGTTGAATATTGAAGTTTCCGGACTGTTGATATATTTTCCTTCGTCGCCTTTTTCGTATTGGGGCAAAATCCGGCCGGAAAAAGCCATGGGCTTCCCGAAATTATCGCAAATCGGGAACATCAGCCTGCCATGGAACCTGTCTATGTAGCTGCCTCTTTCGGTTTTAAAAGCCAAACCGGCGCGCTCGATATCCCTTACGTCAATCCCCAATCCGGTCAAATGAACAATTAACTTATCGTAACTCTGCGGAGCGAATCCCAATTCAAATTCATCAATAGTTTCTTTTTTTAATCCGCGGCCTGCCGCGTATTTTAAAACTTCGGGAGAACTTGATAATTGCTGTTTGTAAAAATCTTTCGCCATGGCATTAATGTCAAAAAGCAAACCGAACTGCTTGTGCTCCTGCGGACTTATCCGTTTAAGCTCAATTCCGGCTTTTTCGGCCAAAATTTTCAAAGCTTCGTAGAATTCAATGTTTTCGTATTTCATCAGAAACTTAAAAATATCGCCGCCTTCGGCGCAGGAACCGAAACAATGCCAGGTCTGCCTGTCCGGCGAAACCATAAAAGACGGAGTTTTCTCCTTATGAAACGGGCAAGGCGCCTTAAAATTCTTTCCCGCCGCCTGGAGCGGCACATAGGAACGAATAAATTCCACGATGTCCAATTTTTCTTTTATTTGCTGAACCGGCGAGTTAATCATCCCAGTAACATTACTTTGAATGGCAAAAATTTAACCGGCAGATTGCCTGTAATTTCGAAGCCTCTTTGATAAATACCTTCGACCAATTGTATTTTTGAAATATTTTTCTCTTTGTTTTGCATCTTCTTCATTTAGACACGCCTCAAAATAAATCAGTTTAAATGGAATCCGTCCTTTGGTGGATAAATTTTTGCCCGAATTATGTTCTTCTAATCTCCTCCGCAAATTATTGGTATAACCGATATAGTGGTTCCCGTCATGAAAGCTTTTTAAAACATATGTATAGAAGAACATCATCAAAGTAATGTTACTGGGCCATTACCTTGATTTTAGCCCGAATCCGCCAGAAGGCAAATATGCTAAAAACCGCCCTTCCGGGCGGTTTTCTTACTTCTTAAATCTTATATCTTACTTCTACTCCGTGGTTTTTCCGTCAAAATGCTCTTCCTGCGCCATAGCCTCAGCCTTGGTCGCGCGCACCACGCCGTCCATATGTTCCGCCGGAGAATAAATCGTATAGAGCTTCAAATCTCCCACGCCGGTATTTATGACGTTATGATTCGCTCCCGCCGGCACAATCGCCGCCGACCCGTCTTTCACCGCATATTCGTTTCCGTCGATTATCACCTTCCCCTCGCCTACTTCAAATCTGAAAAATTGGTCGTGGTCCTGATGCACTTCCATGCCGATTTCCTCGCCCGCTTTCAAACTCATTGCCACAAGCTGGCTGTATTTCGCCGTATAAAGCACCTGGCGGAAATTGGAATTATTTTTTGTTATTTCTTCAATATTGCCTATATATCCTTTCATCTTATTTTTTAGTATTTATTAATTTCGACTCTTCAATAATAACATAATCAAAAAGTAATTATAGTCTTGTTTAATCTTTTCCTCCTGTATTCTAAATTTTATTTCGTCGCATTATAAATCGCCATCACTTCAGCGGCGGAAAGAGCGCGGTTGTAAATACGGACATCGTC
>JAPLZW010000074.1 GCA_026394835.1 Candidatus Wolfebacteria bacterium | reverse complement strand
CACCACGCTAAATTCATTGGGGTGTTCCGCCACCACCGCCAGGGTGCTCTGGCCGATGGAACCGGTGGAGCCCAGTATGGCCAAACGCTTCATAGGACCGCCAAGGCCTCGATTTTCAAGGAAAGATCACCTCTCCCCGGTGTTGATCATCAAATCAATGCGATTGATAGTAACTCAATTTTGCCAAGTCAAACAGAGTTATTGTAACTGATAAGGTTCAAACCTGTAAAGGATTAAGGGAGCCGGGTAGTGTCCTAAATTTGGGAGAAATATTACTCAGGCCATAAAATTGTTCCCATCCTCAGAACCGAGGTTTCTAACCATTCATTGTGTGGCCCTTAGACATGAGAACTATTAAGTGGCCTGAGTAATATTTTGCATAGGCAGCGGGACAGCGCGCAAGAGGGTGTTCCCTTGGCGGAGGGGATAGACAGGGTTATCCCCAAATCACGGTTAAAATATCAAGACGAAAACGGGCTAATTTTTACCGAAGTCCTGAGACAAGAATATGCTGTAAACAGATGCATATTTTCTGCTGGTTTTGTTGAAGGAGACAATAAGCCGGCAGTAGACATAATCTATGTCAGATTGGAAAAAGATGGAGTAGAACCCACGACACTTTTGTTAAGGCCCGACGAAGCTCAGACCCTCGCATGGATTTCTGCGGGGGTTGTATGGTCGCATCTTATACGCGTGATGGATAAGACAGGGGGCTAACCCAGTAAGCGTTATCCTTTCTTCTTCGGAGGATTCGTACGCACTGCAAGTTTCCATTTTCCTCCCGGTTTTTGAGCAGGAGGGGTTTTCTCGCCTTGATCCAGGGTTGTCCTTTGTTTAGAAGTTGTGCTTTGGTAAATTNNATTTGAACTGTTTCTCCTGGGGTAAGGATTTCGTCATCGGCCATGATGTAGCTCCTTTTCGCGGTTAAAGATTATTGGTTAGCCCCTTGTGCCTGTACTCTTGAATTATTGCCGCCCTAACCGCCTTCTCCGCTGAATCTACCGGGGGAACATGGAGAACAGCAAAATATCGGCGTTTGGTGCTGCCCTCTATGGGCGATGACCAAGCGTAGCATTTAGTGGCCTGGGGATGACCCTTAATCTCGAAAACCTCAATAACCCCCTTCCATACTGTTTTTCCTTTAAATATCTCTTTGATCGCAACAGATTCAATCCATACAGACTTAACTCTATGAAGATCAAAAATAGCCTTCTCTAATGTAGATATTTCTGTGTTTGGACTGGTTTTTTTTGTTTCATAAGTTACCTACACATTATATGTAACATAATCAAGAAGTCGATAGTTTGGTTCTATAAAATACTTATTATCTATTTCTTCACCCTTGATTAAACCAATTGATTCCATTTTTTGAAAATCTCTCACCCGCGTACTTTTCGCAACATTGCTATACAAAGCCATTGCTTCAGGAGTGGAAAGAAATTTTTTCAATGGAACGCGCCCTTTTAATACAAGGAGTTGAAGAATATCGACAACCCTATGGTTTATTTTTGTTTTCTCATTTTTCTTATTCCTTAATAAATACTGGATATAATCCGAAAACATAAGTTGCTTAACTTTTTTTAGCACCTTATCTTTAATATTTTTTATTTCATCGCGATAACCCTCTAGCCCCCAAAGTAAAAAAGGTATTGGGTTTTCG
>JAPLZW010000066.1 GCA_026394835.1 Candidatus Wolfebacteria bacterium | reverse complement strand
CTCTCCCGACGCAAGGTCGGGATAAAAAAGTAGCGGCTAACAGCCGTCGAGGGCAACCTCAGAGGTGCGAGCAGAAACGTCCCGAGGCGAAAGCCGAGGGAGGACCCGATCCCAACGTAGACGGTCCAACTCCGTGATAGGGACAAAAAAGCGGAGATGAAACGGCTAAATCCTTACTGAGTGCAAGGTCGTACCGAGCATATAAATTTTATGTGCTTGGTGTACCGCAAGAGGCCAAAAGTAATTTTGGTCCCAGATAAATTATCGTCATTCTCATTCAGAGAAACAGAATCCGGCTTATGACTTGCCGGTTTTTTGTTTTATCACTTCACTTCAAGAGTCACCCGTCCGGCTTGGGACGTCACGCTTTGCACCCAAAACGGCCAAAAAGAAATCGTGGCCTTTTCCACGGCCGGTAATGAATAAATAAGTTTTCTTAAGTCGGTTTCATTTTTGCCTAAAATCTTCGGAATGAATTCATCCGCCTTTATCGGTTGCCAAAAGTTTCCGCTGAAATTAACCGTGAAAGAAAGCTGTCCCTGGTCGGCATTAAATTTCGCGCCGGAGTAATCTATTTTATAATCAACCGTTTCAAAATCTCCGTAGCCGGAAACGGCCCTGGAAATCAAGTCCGGGTTGGCTAATCCTTTCATTAAATCAAGAACGTCCGATTTTCTGAAGGCGGCAGCCGAAATCTGGCCATCAAGAATTATTGAAGCATTGCCGTTTTGGTCAACTGATTTATTCACAAAATCCTTGGTTACTTTAAAATCTTCGCTTCCGTCCACAAGAACGAAATCCGAAGGAATATTCAACTTTAAAAGAGAATCAAGACTTTGTTTTAAAGAAATTCTTGATTGGGCTTCCGCGTTTTTAATGTCTTGGTCAGCGGGATACAAAAACTGGCCTAAAGTGCCACCGGTCATCGGCTCGCTTGAAGATCCGTAAATATCTGAGTATTGAGAAAGACCCTTTAATCCTGGTACCGTAAATCTAGCAACTGGTCCAATATTGTAGGCTTCCCCGGCTTGATCAGCGGTGACATTCGCGTCAACACTTGTAGCAACAATTTTATTACTTACGGTTTTCGCTGGTGGGACAGTAACAGCTTTGTCTAATTTAAATATTTTCCCATCAGGAGTCTCAAAACGAGTTTTTACCACTAACTTCTGGGTAGTGGGGCCATTATTCCAAATCGTTATTTTCCCAGTAGCCTTAGCTCCGGTTGGTGAATTATTTTTTCCGGTCGCGGGAAAAGAATAGGTAAAACTTTTCTTCTCGGAAAAAATTTCTCCGGGAATGGTTTTGCTTTGAATATCCAAAGAAGACACTTTTTTGCTTGCCAGAACCGTATCGTTGAATTTCCATTCCGTTTTCGTTGTTGTTATTTGAATATCGGCTTTAGGCAAGAAAACCGCAGCCGCGTAAGCGAAAACGCCCAAAACCGCAACCAAAGAAAAAATACCGGCATATCCCCTCCAGCCCATTTTCCTTTTTAATCGTTTCGGCTTTTCTTCCTCCACAAAACGCTCTTCTTCATTTTTTTCAAATTCTTTGGCGCGTTTTTCAATACCGGCCATTTCTTTCAAAATATTTTCTTTCGAGCCCGCCACAACATTGATTATCGCCGGCTCCGTGACCGCCGCTCCCTGGGGAATTTCTATTTGGATAATTTTTTCCAGCTGATTTTTTGATTCCGTTTTTTGCTTGCCCTTTTTAATAGGCGCCTTTTGAGGCCTTGAAACGATGTCAGCCACTCTTATTTTAATTTTTTTCCCCTTGTTGTTTTTGGGCATATCCCTTTATTAAAAATTAATTATCCGCAGTAAGCCACCTCATCCTTCTTCTGGCATAGTGATTAATCAAATCTTCCTGCGGCAAAAAATAAAATTCCATAATGGCCGACAATGACAGAAAGTCAAGGCTCGCGTTTTTGATTTTTTTGTTTTTAGAAACCAAGCTAAAGCCGAAAAATCCGGCCATCTCGCCAGAGCTTATCGGTCTTATAATTTTATGAAAAATTCTCTCTCCGGATAAACTAAATCGCACTTCGCTACGGTCGCGGCATTCGCAAGACCGCGATTCAATGTCATCATTTTCTCCGATAAAATATTTTCCAGCCTTCTTTCCAGAGCCAGAGACAGTTCTTTCGTGAAAAAAGTTTCCGCAATCGCTTCGGCTATTTCCGGTTCCGCGGCTATTTCTTTGCCTAAATCGCGGTAAAAATCATTCGCCCCCCACTCAAAGTAATCCAGGAAAGAAACAAAGCTCCTGTCCTCTTCCGGATTTTTCCGTTCTTTCTTTGAAATAAAAATATCGGTTTCGTCTTTCATTACTTTGGCAAAAATAAAATTCTTCTTATTATCCATATGGGACAAAAGACGGCTCGCGGCAACTCCGGACTCGACAATAAACGCAAGTTTGGCCCGCTTCGGCAACATTGATCTCATCTGCTCCATAAACAGCCTGCTGGTGAAAGTTTGGGAAAGAGAAACGTCAAATTTTCCGCCATCGTGTTTTAGGGGGTCAATCACGCGGCGGCCGTCTATTTTAAAATCGTAAATCCGGGTGTCAACCAAAAGAGAATCCGCATCATTCAGGCCAAGCTGGCTGCCGCTCATCTTCCGGCCATTATCAAAAACTTTCCATATCGCCCGGGAAACAAAATTTTCCAAGTCAGCCTGAGTGACTTTTCCTTCCCGGTTGTCACGGACCAAAGAAACATTCCAATGGCCGGTGAAGGCTCTTTTTGAATCAAGCGCCAAAATAACCTTATATGAGCGCATGGGAAAAGCTCTCCGGAAAATTTTTTTGAATTTATCCCTTGATTCGTAATTTTCTTTTTCGAGAGAAATTAAAACTAAATTCTTTTTTGAAAAATCCGTCCGCAAAAGCGCGGCTTCAAAATAATCATCCAGGAAATTTAAAATAAGGAAATTTTCTCCTGCTCCCATTAAATTAATTGTATCACAAATCCGCTACTCAACCGCGATCCTTATTCTTCTTACGCCCGCAGAAACTCTCCCGCAACTTCCGCGAACAGAGTGAGTGTGAAGTTGGCGAGAATCCCGCCTATATCCTGAAACAAAATTGGTAACACCAGTTTTTTGACGGAAGTACGGGATCGCGCCCCTTAACCTCACTTCGTTCGGGATATGGGCGGGACTTCTTTTTTATTATTCAACAGTAATTCTAATCCTTCTTACTCCAGCTGATACGCCCTCCTCTTTAATCACCCTCACCTTGCCGATTTCTAAAGTTTGTCCAACATGAGGACCG
>JAPLZW010000089.1 GCA_026394835.1 Candidatus Wolfebacteria bacterium | reverse complement strand
AGTAAGCGCCGGAAATGCTGCTGTCCGAGATAACTCCGGTCTTAGTGAATTTAACCCCAGTCAGGGTGACTGCTCCCGAATTTCCGGCAGTGTAATTCAATGCCAAAACCGGGACGCGAGCCGCGCCTGAAATTAATGAAGCTGAACCGGACGGATTGTCGGAAGCATAGCTTACCGCCAAGCCGGTTGCCGGAGCAACTACGGTTCCGCCAGTCGTGGTTCCGCCAGTGGTTGTGCCACCAGTTGAACCAGCGCCGGTTGAGGCGACGTATGCTCTGGTTTTTGCGCCAAAGTATCCGGCTGGAGGAGTCAAGCCGACAGCGGCCTGGAATTTAGCCACAGCTGCTTTGGTAACATTACCAAAATAGCCGGTAGCTGCCTGTCCGGATGGCCACATGGCTGAAGGCTGACCAATCAGGAAATTCTGTAAAGCTGTAACATCAGCGCCTTTTGAACCCACGGTGAGGTCGCGGGTAAAGCTGTATGATGTCGTAGCGGAAGTTCCCGTTGAGGAGCTTAATTGACTCTGCAAGCTCTGAATTTGAGCTAACAAAGCGTTGATTTGGGCCTGAATGTCAGCGGCGGTCGCGGCTGAAGCCGGCAAAATTGAGCCGGAAAGAGTCACGATTGTCGCTATAGAAAGCCCAATCGATGCGATTTTTTTCATTTCTTAATTTTATTTTGTCTTTCGACTTAATAATTTAACGTTTCTGGAAGGTTATTTCCTTGCCGGTCGACCCTCTCGCCTCACTCGTGAGGTAGCTACCAGCCTCACACCGAACCACGCTCTTACTGATTAGTATTGATTATTTCATAAAAAATGTCAAATCCTCGATAATTCCGCCTTTTCAGCCTATAGAATAGTGAACGAAACAGCCCTAATTTCATTTCATAGACACTTAGACGCTGATATATGCTGATTTTAGCTGATAAATGCTGATATTTTTCTTCCCGTATCGGCATAAATCAGCCGTATCAGCATTAATCAGCGTCTTTCAGCGTCATAAAAACCACTTTGACGAGGCAAAAATAACCATTAAAACTCCTAAAAAAATCGTAATATTCCGGAGAATCGCGTTCCGCGTCAAAATCCCATTCCAATAATTGAGCATCAGGTCTTCCAGAGAAAGGACAAAAAGCAGGGCCAGGGCCGAGACGCCCAAAAATCCGAAAGGAAGAAATGATATCCCCCAAACAAACTGAAGCAAGAGAAAAACAAAAATCAAGGCGACCAAATTTTTCCGGGCGAAGAGATTCGGCTGGGCGCGCATAATAGGCGATTCAAAATTAAAAACAAAAAATTCTTTAATTAAAAAATAAACGGCGGTTCCCAGGAAAAAATAATTCATTCCGAAAGACCAGCTTTCTCCAGCGCTAAAAAAAATCAAAAAACACAGCCCCATAAGAAAACTATTGAGGAGGAAGTAATAAGCGCGGCGAGGAATAAAAACAAGGTTTTTAATCCCCAAAAGGAAGAAAAATAACGTTCCAAAAAAGACGCTAAACCAAAAATATTGGGCATTCCCGCCTGAAAAACGGCTGAAAAGGATGGCAGCCGCCCCTAAAATAACCAGGAAAGAAGCTAAAAATCTCTTGGAATTGAAAACCCGGCCGAAATAGAGAAAAAAAGACGCGATAAAAAATAAAACAAGCCATAACCAGCCGGAAAAAGAGAGATAAAACAGCGTTCCCAGGGCCCCCGCCTTAAGAATTAACGCTAATCGCGAGCCCTTTGGGCTCTTTGAAAGCGATTTTAATTTTTTTAGCATTTGCGAGCTCGCCTTTTATAAACCGGTCGGCCAGTTCATCTAATATTAATTTTTGGACCAAGCGTTTTAAAGGCCTTGCGCCATACTCCGAATCAAAGCCTTCCTTAACCAGATGTTTTTTCAGTGAACTGTCCACCAAAACATTCAGATTTTTCTCTTTAAGTTTTTCCGCCAAACGGTTAAGCTGGATGTCCACGATTTTCTCTATTTCTTTCACGGTCAACGGGTTGAAAACTATAATCTCATCAAGACGGTTAAGGAATTCCGGCCGGAAAGTCGCTTTCAGCCGTTCCAAAACGTTGCTCTTGAAATCTGCCGAAGCCCTCCTTACGTCCGCTTCTTTTGTGGCTCCGGGCATTTCAAATCCCAATCTGGACATTTCTTTGAAATACTCGCTTCCGACATTAGAGGTCATAATAATGATGGAATTTTTAAAATTAACCACCTTGCCCTTGCCGTCGGTCAAGCGACCGTTATCCAAAACCTGGAGAAGGATGTTAAAAACTTCGGGGTGGGCTTTCTCAATTTCATCCAGAAGTATCAGGCTGTAAGGTCTGTGCCGCACGATTTCAGTAAGCTGCCCGCCTTCCTCGTGGCCAACATAGCCCGGAGGCGAACCGATAAGCCGGGCAGTTGAATGCTTTTCCATATACTCCGACATATCTATCCTTATCAAAGCCTTGTCATCGTTGAACATAAATTCCGCGAGAGCCTTTGCCAGCTCGGTTTTACCGACGCCTGTCGGCCCCAAAAACATAAACGACCCCAATGGCCTGTCCGCCTCGGAAAGGCCGGCTCTTGCCCTGCGAAGGGCGTTCGCGATGCCTTTTATGGCTTCTTCCTGCCCCACAACCCGAGAACTTAAAATCTCCTCTATCTTAGAGAGTTTATGCATCTCCGATTCCAACATTCTTGAAACCGGAATGCCGGTCCAGCGCGAAACAACCTGGGCAATATCCTCCTCATCAACCCGTTCCTTGATGAATATAGAACCGTGGATTCCCCGGGATTTTTTGGATTTTTCTTCGTTAGCCGAAAATTTTTTCTCGAAAGCCTTGAATTCTTTTTCCGCCTGAGGCAATTCGCCGTAAGCGATAGCCGCCACCCTTTCCAAATTTCCTTCGCGTTCCGCAAGTTCACCCTCCCTCTTTAAATCCTCTACCGCTTTTTTTAGGTTATGAAGTTTCTCAAAAGTAATTTTTTCCGCGTGCCATTCGGCCGAAAGTTCGTCGTTTTTTTCTTTGAGCTTCGCGAGCTCTTTATTAACGATTTGCAAACGCTTGTTCTTTCCCTCTTCTTTCGCGATGGCCTGCTTTTCTATTTCAAAACGGGTTATCTCGCGCCTCATCTTATCTATCTCCTGGGGCAAGCTTTCGGTTTCAAGGCGCCTCGCGGCCGCGGCCTCATCAATCAAATCCACGGCTTTATCGGGCAAAAATCTATCGGAAATATAACGCGCCGAAAGATTAACGGCGGCGACAATCGCCTCATCGGAAATTCTGATGCTGTGATGAATTTCGTATTTCTCCTTAAGTCCTCTTAATATCGCG
>JAPLZW010000037.1 GCA_026394835.1 Candidatus Wolfebacteria bacterium | reverse complement strand
GAAAGTTGAGGGATATAATTTTGATTCCAGGAAATATTTGCTTGAATATGACGATGTTATCAATAAGCAAAGGACCGCTATTTACAAGAAACGCCAGGAACTTTTGGAAAAAAAAGTCCAGCCCGTGGTTTTATCTATGCTTGATATTTTATGGATGAATTATCTGGAAGATGTGGAAGCTTTGCGTGAATCGGTCGGAATGCGCGCTTACGGCCAGCACGAACCTTTAGTTGAGTACCGCCGTGAAAGCTATTTGATGTATAAGGAGATGATGGAGAATTTTGAAAAGTGGACGGCGGATTTTGAAACGAGTAATGAGCAGGGAGGAGTGGGTAATGAGAAATTGGCGGCCGGGATAAAAAATATTCAAAATGCCTCGTCGCTCATGGCTCAGGGCTCAACACAAAGCGGAACGCCTCAAGGCGAAACTCCGGACGGCAAAAAGATTGGACGCAATGATTTATGCTATTGCGGTTCAGGAAAGAAATATAAAAAGTGCCATGGAAGGTAATTTGCTATAATAAAACTATGGAAAAAGCCACTAAAACCAAGAAATCAATAATCGTTGCCGTGAGCGGGGGTTTCGACCCGATCCATGTCGGCCATGTGCGAATGTTCCACGAAGCGAAGTTGTTGGGGGACGAGCTTGTTGTGATTTTGAATAATGATAATTGGCTTATCAATAAGAAGGGATTTTTCTTTATGTCGGAAGAAGAGAGGAAAGAGGTTCTTGAAGGATTTAGGGATGTTGACGGGGTTGTTCTTACCCATCACAAGCTGGGGGATGCGGACAGGAGTGTGGTTCAAGAGCTTAGGGAACTAAGGCCGGATATTTTCGCGAACGGCGGCGACCGGAAGCCGGACTGGGACCCTGTGCCGGAAGTCGCTTTATGCGAAGAATTGGGCATTGAAATGGTTTATAATGTCGGGCACGGCGGTAAGGTCCAATCAAGCTCTTGGCTGCTCAATAAATATATGGGCGAGGCCAATTGCATCTGCGGTTCGGGTAAAAAATATAAAGATTGCCACGGGAAGACTAGGGAATAATATTGTATGCGAAAAGTTTTAACAGCCGTAAAGGCTGTAATAGAAAAAGACAAGAAGATTTTGTTTATTAAGCAGGTATTGGAAGATACCTACTGTTGGGATTTGCCGGGCGGCAAGGTTGAATACGGAGAATCGCCTTATGAAACCTTAAAAAGGGAAGTGATGGAAGAGGTTGGGTTGGAAATAGAAATAATTAAGCCTCTGGGTATTTGGTGGTTTTTTCACGGCAGGAGTGGGAATCAGATAGCTTGCACTACTTTTATCTGTAAGCCC
Organism: Candidatus Wolfebacteria bacterium; assembly: GCA_026394835.1. Taxonomy (GTDB): domain Bacteria; phylum Patescibacteriota; class Minisyncoccia; order UBA6257; family UBA9933; genus JAPLZW01. The sequence continues at coordinate 1,163 of JAPLZW010000037.1, read as the reverse complement.
GAAACAACGGAAGTTGATCTTTCCAAAAATCCGGCTATGGAAAACATTAAAGAATTCAGGTGGATGTCCAGGGAAGAATTTCTCAACGAAGATTTGAGGGCTGGGCACGACTCGCTCAGAGAATTAATCAAAAGCCTTTAAAAATTAAGCAATGGCGCTATTTTTTAGGGGTTTAGGCCCTTGTTTTTTGATGTAAATTCTGCTACAATTTAAGCAGAGAATGAACTACCAGTGATTACCCCGCGGGTATTTTAATTTGAATTATGGCGAAAATTATCGCGAAAAAACCCACTAAAACAGAGGAAAAAATAGAATCCCCAAAAGAGGTTTCGGGAGTTAAAGACATCAATTTGAGCGATACCAAAGGCTCGGCTTCTTATAGCGCTAAAGATATCTATGTTTTGGAAGGTTTGGAACCGGTAAGGAAAAGACCGGGAATGTATATCGGTTCAACCGGAGTTGATGGTTTGCATCATTTGATTTGGGAGGTTGTGGACAACAGTTTGGATGAGGCTATGGCCGGCTATGCCAAAAATATAAAGGTTGAACTTTTGCCCGATAATAAAGTTTCCATCACCGATGACGGCCGCGGCATTCCGGTTGATATCCATCCCCAGACGAAAAAATCCGCGCTTGAAACCGCGCTTTGCACCTTGCATGCCGGCGGAAAATTCGGCGGTGAATCATATAAGGTGTCCGGCGGTTTACACGGCGTAGGCGTATCGGTCGTTAACGCGCTTTCAACGTGGATGAAAGCCGAAGTCTGGAAAGACGGCGGCGTTTACGTTCAGGAATACAAAAAAGGCAATCCGCAATACAAAGTCAAAAAAATCGGAACTTCTAAGGTAACCGGCACCAAAATAACTTTTCAGCCAGACCAGACGATTTTTAATAATGTGGAGTTTAACCTGAAAACCATTGTTGACCATTTGCGCCAGCAGGCTTTTCTGACCAAGGGCATAAAAATTGAAATTTTGGATTATTCGGAAAAGCCGCCGTTTTATCACGCATTCCATTTTGAGGGCGGGCTTTTGTCATTTATCCAATATTTGAATCGTACCAACGAAACCATTCAGAAGGAAATTTTTTACACTCATAAAAGCTATGAAGAAATAGAAGTTGAGGTGGCGGTTACCTTCAACAAAGAAATTGATACTCAGGAA
>JAPLZW010000050.1 GCA_026394835.1 Candidatus Wolfebacteria bacterium | reverse complement strand
TGGATCACCTCCCTCCCTTATGGGGAATCTGATGTCCACCAACCCTATCAGAAACGGGGCACTTTCCTTAGGAAAGAAATCAGACCCTTTCTTCTTGACCCTTAAGTTTCCATCTTTGCACTCCGCCCACACCTTATAGTGGGTTTTTAGCCGCTCTAGATGTTTCTGAAGACGCATAACTGCCGCCCTCATTGAGATTTCCGAAACTTCCTGAGTCTCTATCCGCTTTCTTGTCTTTAGGGTTCCTTCCCTTACCATGCACAACCAGGAGATTTTCTTGGGAAGGCGGATACTTCCTTCCTGTCTTATGAATATCCCCGCCGTAACTTCAACCGGATTTTGCAGAAGCAAATCCATAAGATAAGAGTCATTATTCCCCGGAGCAATCACTTTTTCTTCCAAAATCTTGCGGAGTTCCAGAGGAATCTCCCGAACAAGAGCATACATCCCACGGACAGAGGTATATTTGTTTGTCACTTTTGTTTCCTCCTCTGGGATTGATCCGAATTCAACCTACTATATTTCACAAAGACCACAATTAGAACTTATTGCAAATAAGCCTTGAAGTCAATCATTTTAAAAGCTAAACTAAGGTCAGTTTTAACCCGTCCTAATTACTAACTACTAGATACTAATTACTCAACAATGTCTCTCGCTATCTACCGCAAATACCGCCCTAAAAAACTTGAAAATGTTCTGGGGCAGGAATCAATTGTCCAGATTTTAAAGAATGCCGCGAAAGCGGACCGCTTAGCGCACGCTTATCTTTTTTTTGGTCCCAGAGGTTCGGGCAAAACATCAACCGCGAGATTGATTGCCAAAATCGCGAATTGCGAAAAACGGCAAAACGATAAAAAATTCCAGGAGCTTGGCGAACCCTGCAATGAATGCCGGGCGTGCCTCGAAATTGATGCGGGCCGGGCATTGGACGTGGTTGAAATCGACGCGGCTTCTAACCGCGGCATTGACGAAATCCGCGATTTAAAAGAAGGCATTAAGTTTTCTCCCACTTCGCTTAAATACAAAGTTTTTATAATTGATGAAGTCCACCAGCTTACCAAAGAAGCTTTTAACGCCTTGCTCAAAACTTTGGAAGAACCGCCGGCTCATGCGATTTTCATCTTAGCCACGACAGAGTCAGAAAAAATGCCGGCTACCATCACTTCCCGCACCCAGAGATTCCATTTTAAAAAACTCCCCCGCCTTGTAATAGTCGATAAGCTTAAAGAAATCGTAAAAGCAGAGAAAATCAAAGCCGACGACGAAGCTTTGGAACTCATAGCTTCAGCCGCCGAAGGGAGTTTTCGGGACGCGGAATCCCTGATTGACCAAATCGCCTCGCTTTCTTCCGAGTCCGGAGAAAATAAAGAAAGGAGGATAGCCGTTGAGGACGTAGAAAGGATTCTTGGCAAAGTGGAATTCGGCCGCACCGCGGAATTCGCCGGGCTATTGATTAACAAAGACTTAAAAGCCGCTATTGAATATATATCGAAAATTACGGAAAGCGGCTACAATATCGTGTCTTTCAATAAAGACTTGATTCATTATTTGCGCCGGGTTCTGACTTTGCGTTTCAATCCCGACATAGAAATCGAATTCGGAAAAGAATTGACCGACACGGAAATGAAAACTAATAAAGCCCATGCCGCGGCAATTGACCCGCAAACTGCCATTAATCTCATTAAGTCCTTAATCAGGGCATATTCGGAAATGCGTTATTCACCTTTTGCCATTGTGCCTCTGGAAGTCGCGATTATTGAGAATCTTAAATAACATGCTTATTGAAGAATTGAGACAATTCCTCGTGGACTCCAATAGGGCCGGTTACGCTAGGGGAGATTCAAAAAAATGGATTAAAGAATCTGACGGCTCGGAAACCATTCCTTTTGAAAAAGATCCATGGAAATCCAACGACAACTTTTTTGGCGGAGAACCCTATGGCGGAAGAACAATTGTATCTCACAAAGGAAATCCCTTCTGGATAATGGTTTATTACGGCTGGGTGGATGAGGACGCCGAAACCGATCCAGTCTACGCCATCTTAAGAGATGCTCTAATGCGGATGCCCGAAAACCACCCATATCGGGGGCCAAAAGAATATTCCGAGAACGGCTTGGTTTACGAAAATGTTTGGAATGGCGACCTGGACAGATTTTCGGGAGAAGAAAAAATTACCCAAAACGGAAAGCTTCTTTATAAAGCTAATTATTTAGGAGGATTAGTGGACCAACGCAAAGGGTTATAGGATTAAATTAATGTTAAAACCATTCCCCTGCTCCGATATTAAGGAATTCAAAATTTTCCGGAAACTGAATACGCCGATAAAAATCCAGAATTTTCTGGACACCATTCCGATGAATTTTGAAAAAGAAAAAGAGACTGTCAGGTCTCCGATTATGGTTTTACGGAAAAACGAAGCGCATTGCATTGAGGCGGCGATGCTCGTGGCCGCGGTTCTCTGGTCATACGGGAAACCCCCCTTGATTTTAGACCTTAAAGCCACGCAGGCTGATGACGACCACATCATCGCTCTGTTTAAAGAAAAAGGCTTGTGGGGCGCCATCAGCAAAACCAATCATCCGGTCTTGCGCTACCGCGACCCGATATACAGGGATGTCCGGGAGCTTGTAATGTCTTACTTCAACGAATACTTCCTGAATAACCGCAAGAAAACCCTGCGGAGCTATTCCGACCCCGTGGATTTGGGGAAATTCGGCAAGGATTGGCTCATATCGGAAAAAAACCAATGGGAAATAGTCCGCGCCCTGAACATAGCCAAACATTACAATGTTTTGAAACCGGGAATGGCGCGCAATCTGCGCTTGGCCGATAAGGTGGAACTAGAAGCCACCAAGAAGCCGGAATGGCCCAAATAAAAATGTATGGAGAAATGTATGGAGGTTGAACCTCCATACATTTTATTTTTCCACAACGCAATTCGCAAAAGTCGTCATTCCGCCTTACGTGATAAAAGCCGTGTCGCCCTTATTCCAAAAAACGAAACTTTCGTCCGCATTGGCGTATCTCGCGCCCGAAGCCGATATCGCGCGTGGAACGCTCATTTTCCTGCCATCGCTTAAAATAATATCCACGCGAGTATCGTTCTTGGGATAGAAAATCGTAAAGATGGATTTTTTATCATCGCACTTAAAATCGGCGACAATGACGCCTTCTTCTTTTGGATTCGTTTTAGCGGAAAAAATAAAATACCCGCAGCCAGTCAAAAGGACAATAATGAAAAATATAAGGAGATAGGTTTTGTTTTTCATAAAACAGAATTTTTTACCTCCTTAAGTACACAGCTGGCGTTAATTTTGAGAGGACGACGCTTAAATCTTTCATATCAACAATTCCATATGCTTAAAGTTTACACCAATAGAATGCGCTAAATCAACCTGTTCAACTATATGAAAATGTCCCGGATTTAAATCCTGACAAAAACCCGGTTAAGCCAGGAATCCTCCGGCCTGCAGAGTCCATAAGTACTTATAAAGGCTTTCATCTTTCTTAATAAGCTCATCATGCGTGCCTTCTTCAACAATCGCGCCGTTTTGGATGACGACAATGCGGTTCATTTTGCGTATGGTGGAAAGGCGATGGGCTATCACAATCGTCGTCTTGCCTTCCATCAGTTTATTGAGCGCGTCTTGGATAAGGGATTCCGAATGAGAATCCAAGCTTGAGGTCGCTTCGTCAAGAATCAAGACAGGCGCATTCTTCAAAATAGCGCGGGCAATAGCCACTCGCTGGCGTTCTCCGCCGGAAAGTTTGATTCCCCGCTCCCCCACGAATGTATCGTATTTGAGCGGCAGATTATCAATGAATTCATCGCAGTGCGCGAGCTTTGCCGCGACGAATACTTCTTCGTCCGTCGCGCCACGCCTGCCGTAACGGATATTCTCAAGCAGTGTCCGATGGAATAGCATCGGGTCTTGCGGGACAATACTGACCGCTTCGCGCAAACTTTCCTGTGTCACATTCTGGATATCCTGATTATCAATCGAAATTTTCCCTTGCTTCAAATTATAAAGCCGCATTATAAGACGGACAAGAGTGGATTTCCCGGCGCCGGAAGGGCCAATGACCGCGATTTTCTCTCCGCCGTGAATCCGGAGGTTAATATCGGTAAGCACGGGTCTTTGATTTGCGAAAGAAAATGAAACATTTTTGAATACAATCTCGTTTTCCTTGATTTTAAGCGGTTTTGCTCCCGGGATATCTTGTACTTCGTGGGCGGTATTCAAAATTCCCACCATCTCTTCCGAATCAGCCAAACCTTCATAGATATTCCGCACCACGCGGCTGAAGTTCCAAAGCCTGTTAATGAGGCCTATCAAATAAGCTTGGATTAAAACAAACGTGCCGATTGTGATTACCCCCTGTTCCCAGAATTTTATGCCGTAATAAAAAACCACAAATTCAATAACAACCACAAACGCCGCCTGGACTGCGTCCAAAACCGCCGAGAGGTCCCAGGCGAGCCGGGTGGCGTTTGCCTGTTTTTGGGAAACATCCTTAAAGGAAACCGATTCATAGCCCGTGCCGGTGAAAGAAGAAATAGTCGCCTGGTTCGCAATAGTATCCGCGAGAAAAGCGGTTGTTGCCGAATCGGAGGCGGCGGAACGCAAATCGTATTTTAATTTCCAGCGGGAAAATATATAGTTACCGGTCATTGTGATAACGGCCCAAGAGAGCATTGCGATGGCGATAAACCGCGACTGAAACCAGACAACGATAATGACTCCCGCCATATTAATCGCGAGAGTAATAATGTTGAACACAATTGTGTCAAATAATTTTTCAAACGCCCGGCTGAACCGGCCGATACGCTGAACCAAAGCTCCGGAAAAGTTATTCAGGAAAAATCCGTAAGAATGGCCCAAAAGATAGTTATAAGAAATCCGCCGCAAACGCGCCATCGTATTCGCCTCAAAGTTATCAAGCGTGAACAGCCCGATCCGGAAAGAAAGCCACGAGAAAGCATTTAAAACAAGCACTATCAATATAAAATGGATAAGCTGCGGAACGACCGCGGCCCTGTCGCCTCCTAAAGCGAGCGCGTCAAAAAACTTCTTGTAGAAAAGAGGTATTATAAGCTGAAACACGCTGACGGCGGAGAAAGCGATAATGCAGGTATAAAAAGCCCACTTCTGCGGTTTTATTCCGAGCCAAAATGCCTTTAAAATCTCGTTAAGAGTCGCTTTTCTGTTTTGGGAAATATTTTCCATAAAAATAAGGTAATCGAGGCTTGATTACCTATGTATTTAATATAATACAAAAATTAACAGGCGGAAAGATAGGGTGATGATAAAATCTCACTTTTTATTATATCACTTCTGTTCGAGTCCCGGAAGGGTTGACGAAATGTGCCGGCTGGCATAATATATGAATATGCGTTCATATGAATACAAGCGATGCCGATGCAAGACCGCTCCAAAATTAAAAGACATTGAATTTTCGCAAGTTGCCGCCAGGCAACTCAGGATTGCTTCACTGCCCAGCAGGATGAGGCTCCTTTTGCTTCTCGCCCGCGCCTCCCACTGCGTTTGCGACCTTATGACCCACACGAAGCTATCCCAGACGCTCATCTCGCACCATCTTTCGGGCCTGACTAAGGCCGGCCTGGTTCAGAACGAAAAAAGCGGCGCGTTTGTCGACTATTCGCTGACGGACAAAGGCCGGAAATTGGTCGAAGCAATACAAACACTAAATTCATAATATGCAAATACAAGTATTGGGTTCGGGGTGCCCGACCTGCAAGAAATTGCTTGAGAGAACGAAAAGCGCGGTGGAAGAATTAAAAATTCAAGCGGAAGTGGAATATATAACCGACATCCAAAAAATCGTCTCCATGGGTCTGATGCAAAGCCCGGTGCTTGCCGTAAACGGCAAGCCGGTCCTTGTAGGGCGCGTGCCGGATGTTGGAGAAATAAAAGAAATAATCGCCAAAGCGGTTGCATAAATGTTCTATCCCATCCAAATTTTCGCCGACTGGCTCACGTACGTAGTTTTAAACATCGTTCCCGGAACAAAACTGGGGGCGGCTTTGGATTTCTTCGTCTTTGACACGATAAAAATATTCATACTGCTCGCGGTCATTGTTTTTGTTGTTTCAATCATCCGTTCGTTCCTGCCCGCCGAGAAAGTCCGAAAGATGCTTTCACATAAGCGGGAATTCACAGGAAACATTCTTTCTTCATTTCTAGGAATCCTGACTCCGTTCTGCACTTGCTCTGCCATTCCGCTATTTCTCGGGTTCGTCCAGGCGGGCGTGCCGCTCGGCGTCACATTCTCATTTCTCGTCGCTTCTCCAATGATCAACGAGGTTGCCCTCGTGATGCTCTTGGGGCTTTTCGGCTGGAAGATCGCCACGATCTATATCACGAGCGGCCTTATCATCGCCATCCTTTCCGGCATAGTCATCGGCAGGATGAAACCGGAGCATCTCGTGGAATCATTTGTATTCGAAAATTCAATCAAAAATCCATTAGGACTGCCGAATATGACATGGAAAGCGCGTATACAATATGCACGCGATTATACGTGGGATATCGTGAAAAAAGTATGGCTCTATATCATTATCGGCATCGGCGTGGGTGCGTGGATCCATGGTTATGTGCCGATGGATTTCCTCGCGCAATATGCGGGATCAAATTGCTGGTACGCCGTGCCACTTGCGGTATTAGTGGGCATCCCCCTTTATTCGAATGCCGCAGGCGTCATCCCGCTTGTTTCCGCGCTCACCGAAAAAGGCGTATCCATAGGGACCACGCTCGCGTTTATGATGGCAGTTACGGGTTTATCCCTGCCGGAATTTATGATTTTAAAAAAAGTTATGAAAGTAAAACTAATAGTCATATTCGCGGCCATAGTCGGGATTGGCATCATATTCACGGGATATCTTTTTAACGCTATTCTCTAGCTCGGTTCGAATCCAAGACCCATCAAGTCTATACAGACTTAAAAAAGCGTTGTATTAACGCGTCTTGAGCGCTGCTCAAACTGGCTGCGGGACAGGCTTGCCTGCCGGTAGGCAGGGAATCGCCTATAAGTCCTTTATTTTATAAACTCCCGAACAAAGCTGCCGGGCAGGGAATCGAACAAAATTACGCATCCGCGAAATTTTCTAAAACCCCTCGGTTTTAGTATTTCCGCCACAGGAACCAAGCCAGGTTCCCGACCCCTCCGGCGTTCTCTTCCCCTCCCCAACATTATAAAAGCCAAAACACCCTATCACAAGAGTGAGGTATTTTGGGCTTATGCTGCCGGGCAGGGAATCGAACCCCGATTCCATGATTCAGAGTCATGTTGCCTACCATTAGCAGACCCGGCATTAGTACCTCCTATATTGCAATACTTCTATCAATTTGTAAACCTCTCCCCTCTCGCACCCATTTTGTCTTTTCTTTACGTATTACATAAAGAGCCCCCAAATTGTAAAATTCCCCACCTAATATTATAATTTTCCGAATGACAAATGCTTTTGAAAACGCCTTAAAGCAGTTAGAAAGAGCCGCGGAAATAAAATCATTTCCTGGCGACTTTTTAAAACGCCTATCCGTCCCCGACCGCGAAGTTAAGATCTCCATTCCTGTTATGATGGACGATAATCGGCTGGGAATTTTTGAAGGTTACCGCGTCCAATACAATAACGCGAGAGGCCCGTATAAGGGCGGCATCCGTTTCCATAAAGACACCGAAATTAACGAGGTTAAAGCCTTGGCTTTTTGGATGATGTTGAAATGCGCCGTGGCGGATATTCCTATGGGCGGAGGCAAAGGCGGCGTCACAGTTGACCCGAAAAAACTTTCAAAACGCGAACTTGAAGAACTCTCCCGAGGATGGGTGCGCGGCTTGGCGGAGGTTCTGGGACCGCAAAAAGACGTACCCGCTCCTGATGTAAATACCACTCCCGAAATAATGGCATGGATGGTTGACGAATTCGAAAAAATCACCGGAGATAAAACAGAGGCGACTTTTACGGGAAAACCCGTAAGTAGTGGCGGTTCCGAGGGCCGCGGCGCGGCCACCGGCATGGGCGGGTTTTACGCTTTTGATTATTTTCGCGGAAAATACAGTTTGCCGAAAAATTCTACCATTATAATCCAAGGATTCGGAAATGTCGGAGCCAATGCCGCGGAAATTCTTTCAAAGCACGGGCACAAAATAATCGCCACTTCCGATTCAAAAAGCGGAATCGTGGACGAGAACGGCTTGAATATTCAGGCTTTATCCGAATACAAAGCCAAAAATAACAAACTTGAAGGCTTCCCGGAAACCCGCAGTATTACAAACGCCGAACTTTTGGAATTGCCTTGCGATGCTCTGATTCCCGCGGCTCTTGAAAACCAGATAACCGGAGAAAACGCGAACCGCATA
>JAPLZW010000055.1 GCA_026394835.1 Candidatus Wolfebacteria bacterium | reverse complement strand
TCCGCTGAAACAGGCCGGATATCAGTTGTTTTAGCCATTTTAAAATCCTTTTCTGGAATATTAATCTCAAATAAAAAACCTTAAAATATATATCCGGAAGATGCGGAAAACAAGGAGGTTTAATCGAGTTGTCAACAATATAATATCTAAGGCGGCCTGACTTCCGCGGTTGTGGAAATCAAGCTAAAGAATGCTTTTAATTGTCCGGTTCCGCGTGCGGAACTCGCGCGGGGAAAGACCGGCGCGCTTGTGGAATTCCGCGGAAAAATACAGTTGATTGGGCGATATCCTGAATATTTTATATAATTTGCGAGATTGCATCTTGACAAAACCTTTTATTTACATTATAGAGCCAATTTCAAAACTATTGGCTTTTGCCTGTTAATAACTTTTTTTTGCGTGTCAAAACCATTTTGACACGTCCGATGCGACTTTTTATTGAAAAAGTGACAAAAAATTCAATTTTTGAGCGTACACCTCCATGGCCGTTCGTGCGGCCTGTTTAAAACGCTTCGACTGTCAATTTCCGTAAACTGTTCTAAAGTAACATGTTGAATAACTGCTTCGCCGTTATGGCAATAACTCCAAACATCAGGTGGCAGAAAACCTTGCTATTTCCTTTGACCCTGATATTTTTTCCTCCGTGATTATCCTTCAAATCTGAATTTGTCCGTTCCGCCGCCGTGCGCTCATTATAGCGCATCTTTTTCGCTGGCTCCAGTGGAACTTCATCGCCACGGCGCTTATTGGGATCAATAATTGGCACTCTTCCCATATTGCGTGAAAAATCATGAATCTCTTTGGCGTCGTATGCCGAATCCATCAGATCGTAACAGTAAAAGCCCAGGCGTTCCTTGCTCATTTGCATCAGTGGAATTGCCGCCTGGCTGTCATGGACTGATGCCGAAGTCAAAATCGCGGCTACCGGGATTCCGCCGTCAACCGTTGAAACATGCAGCTTGTAACCTTTCCATGACTCCTGCTTGCCTTGACTGTTACGCTTTGCGCCCCAGTCGCAACCAGCAGGCAAATCGTCAAGGTTTTCATTGAGCGGACGGTTCCCTTGAAGCTCAAGGCGTCGAGTCTTGATTTCGTTTTGCTCAAGCTCGTTTATTGCAGCCAATTCAGCTTTGCTTTTGCGTCCGCGCTTCTTCTTAACCTTGGCTTTAGGAGTATTTTTGCGACAGGACTTTTCACGCCCGTTAACCGCCGTCGAATCGCTGCTGTTGTGCCCGGCCAGTTTGGCTTTATGGTGTTCCTCGATCATCGCCTTATGGATTTCATTAGGCAACTGTGTTTCAGCCAAAACTGTGAAGATTCGTGAAAACGTTGCTTCGGAAGGAATTTTACTGCCATATTCCCAGCCGCAAAGCCGCCTCAAAGTCGGGTTCGTTTTCAAATTTTCAATCAGCAGCTTCGTCGTCGGAAAGTTATAAATCGCCTTCAGAATAAACGCGCGAAGCACATATTCACGCTCTTTCATCGGTCTTCCCTGGCCGCTCCAGCTTAATTCAGGAGTGATAAACCGGGACGGTTTGATCATTTCAACAACCGCCGCAAAAAATTTCTGCGTTTCTGTCAACTCGCCAATTTCCTCTTCCAGCATCGGGAAAAGAGTCCGCTGGATGGTGGTGTAAAGCTTACGTAATATTTTCATATATGACCTTATTATTACTAATTTAAATTAGTATAATATAGGCGGGTTTTATGAATTTTCAAGGCGTTTGATTAATTTCTCCTCAATTTTTACTTTTGAAACTAAAGTTTTCCTGTTTTTTTGAATCTATACTACCGAACCGTAGTCAGACATTCGACTATGGTTCGCCGT
>JAPLZW010000025.1 GCA_026394835.1 Candidatus Wolfebacteria bacterium | reverse complement strand
TTCTTTTTGTTTCAAAAGTTTTTCTATAGCGGTCTTAGTTTTGGGCAGAGGTTTGGTTTCAAGCTTTAATATCTCGTCGGTAGATAAAATGCTTTTCACCTCGCGGATAATCGTTCTGGGAGTTATATGGTGTTTTTTGTTATATTCTAGCTGGATGACGCGCCGGCGTTCGGTCTCGTAAACCGCTTTTTTAATTGAACCCGTGATGTAATCCGCGTAAATCAAAACTTCGCCGTTCACATTCCTCGCCGCGCGGCCGATTGTCTGGATTAAGGATGTTTCGCTCCGCAAGAACCCTTCCTTGTCGGCATCCAAAATCGCGACCAAAGACACCTCCGGCAAATCCAGCCCTTCGCGCAAAAGATTCACGCCAACCAAAACATCATATCCCCCCTTTCTTAAATTGGTGAGAATCTTGATGCGGTCCAAGGTTTTCACATCGCTATGGAGATAATTCACTTTAATCTTTTTCTCTTCAAGATACGCGCTTAAATCCTCCGCCATCCTTTTGGTCAAAGTCGTGACCAGGATTCTTTCTTTCAATTTCACCCTTTCTTCTATTCTTGGAATCAGATCGTCAATCTGGCCTCGCGCCGGACGCATGGTAATCCTGGGGTCAATTAATCCGGTCGGCCTGATAATCTGTTCCACAATTTGGGAACTTTTATTTTTCTCGTAATCGCTCGGTGTAGCCGAAGTATAGATAATTTGATTAACCCGCTCGCTGAATTCAGTAAATGTTAACGGCCTGTTATCGGCAGCCGAAGGCAAGCGGAATCCGTATTCAATCAAAGTTTTTTTGCGAGAAGCGTCCCCTGCCGACATCCCGGAAATCTGCGGCACAGTCACATGCGAGTAATAAAATGCTTAGCCGGAGAAATATAAATTTCCGGCAAAATCGGGGTCTTTCCGGGATTAAATCCATGAACCGGGTTAATTTCATAAATTTTTTCTATGACGCCGTTTTTCAGCTGGAAATTGTAAATCATCTCCCGGTCCGGAGGCATGATTTCCCAATTATCGCCTCTTAAACGAAAATTGCCCCTCTTTAGGTCCGAATTGGTGCGGGTAAATTGAAGTTCAATCAATTTCTTCATAAACTCGCTCCGGTTCACTTTATCCCCGGCTTTAAAATGGAAAATGTTTTGGCTATAAACCTCCGGCGCGCCCAAGCCGTAAATACAGGAAACCGATGCCACTACAATCACATCGCGGCGGGTGAGGAGCGCGGTCGTGGCCGCATGCCGCAATTTGTCAATTTCATCGTTAATTAAGGCCTCCTTTTCTATATACGTATCCGATGTGGGGATGTAAGCCTCCGGCTGGTAATAATCGTAATAAGAAACAAAATAGTTTACGGAATTATCCGGAAAAAGCTCCCTAAATTCATTCGTCAACTGGGCGGCCAAGGTTTTATTGTGGGCAATAACCAATGTCGGCTTATTGATTTTTTCAATTACGTTCGCGATTGTGAAAGTCTTGCCCGAACCGGTCACGCCCAAAAGGGTCTGATGCTCAAACCCTTTTTTGATGCCGAAAACCAATTCTTTTATCGCCTGGGGCTGGTCGCCCGATGGCTTATTTTTCGAAATAATCTGAAATTTATCCATAACGAAATTCCCCCGCTCTTTGGGATTAGGGGTGCTTACAACCATACAATTCTAAGTTTGAGACGCCAGGAAGTCAAATAAAAAAACCGGAGCGCGCGAGTAACAAACACGCGCTCCGGACACGATCAGCCTTGGAAAAAAAGGGAGTTAGGAATGCCTACAGACAAACCCCATCTGGCAGACAAATTCTTCCTGCCCAGCTCCGTGCCTGCACTCGCATTCCCGAGAGCAGAAAGAGAGGCCATTCTTTTCCCCTATTACCCTCCTGGAGTCAGAAGCATCCATCTCTTTGCTACAAGGCCGGTAAGCGCAGGTGAACATCCATCCTCCGGGAATTGCGCGCCAAAAGGACCTTATCTCAGAATTATTTTTTTCCGCCATGGATAAACCTCCATCTTGCTTAGAGTTTTGTGGAAAGTCCCAGCTAAATTATGACCTGTGTTTTTAAAAAATCAAACCGCAAATAAAAAAAGGGAGCGCAGTCGTCAAGAAGCAACGGTACGCTCCCGTCACGCCGCAAACCGAGAAGACAGAAGAGATGCGTCTTTCTGGGCAGGAACCGCTCCCTCGCACGAAGGGCATAAACGTTCCACTTTTTGGCTGTTGGGAAAATGAATCTCGTACAACGCCTGGTCTTCCGGACTCAATTCTTCAAACCTAAAAAAAGGACCGTTCTTGAAAATTCTTGCGCATCCAGGACAAACGATAACCACGTCTCTAAACATTCACTCATCACCCCCTCTCTCGGGAAAGAACAGCGTAAAACAAACCTTAATTTAATTATGGCTGACTTAAGGAATAAAAAAACTCTAAAAGTGGATAAGATTTTTACTTAAGAGCAATGATTATGGCGCCCGCCACCATCATTAAACCTCCCAAAACAGACCGCCAGCCCAAAGATTCGCCGAGAAACATGGCGGCCAGTAAAATCACGAAAACAAGGCTTAAACGGTCAATGACCACGACTTTTGTCGCTAAGCCGTATTTCAAAGCGAAAAAATAAAAAAGCCAGGACAGGGCTCCCGCAATGCCGGATAAAACTATCAGCATCCAATCCTTGCCGGTAAAAGTTTTCAGGGAAAATCCGCTGAACTTTCCAAGGGACAAACTAACCAGAAATAAAAACCCCGCCATAATAAATGACCTCACGGTAGTCGCCAAGGTGGAATCGACTCCGCTCAAGCCTAGTTTGCCCAAGATGGCAACCGCAGCCGCGGTAATCGACGAAAGCAAGGCGTAAATTAACCACATAAGAATAGTATCTAGTATTTAGAATCTAGTAGCTAGGAATAAAAACTTTACTTAATTATCGCTCCTTCTTTTATCAAAAGCAATTTCTTTTCTTGGCTGCCGCGATTATAGCCGCCGACTCTTCCGTCGGAACGGATTACCCTATGGCACGGTATTCCCGGATTATGGTTTCGCGCCATGATATTTCCGACAGCGCGGTAGGCCATTGGCTTTCCGGCTTTTATCGCCACCTGTTTATACGTCAAAATTTTCCCTTTGGGAATTTGGGAAACAATTTTCAAAACTTTTTCTTTAAAGCTGGACATACTTTAATATTATACTCCAAAATAACGAGGAAGGTTTTTATTTTTTACATTTATGAATTCCGCTTATTTATCGTGCGGAATGTCTC
>JAPLZW010000008.1 GCA_026394835.1 Candidatus Wolfebacteria bacterium | reverse complement strand
TTTTGGGCGATAATGTTTTTGACGGCTGCGAAGACCAGTTCAAAAAGGCGGTGGAGAAATTCCAGGCCGGCAAATTTGACGTCAGTTTATTTTTTAAAGAAAGAGAAGATGCCAGCCGTTTCGGCGTTGCCACCATAGTGGATGATAATCTGGTGAAAATAGTGGAAAAGCCGGAAAAGCCCGAAAGCAAATTCGCCCAAGTTGGTTTTTATCTCTGCAAGCCGGTGATATTCGGGCATATTAAGACTTTAAAGCCTTCGGGGAGGGGAGAGTTGGAGATGACCGACCTTAATAATATTTTCGTCAATAAGGGCACTGCCGGGTTTGAGATATTGGATGGAGAATGGTTTGATACCGGGACTGTTGATTCTCTCCATCTGGCAGATTGTTATTTCGCCGATAAGAAACAAAAGAGCTAATTTTTTGGAATCGGTAGATGAACCAGTTTTTTCTTCTGTCCAACCTCGTTTTTTCCCAGAAACCCGAGAAATCGGACGCGATTTTTGTCCACGCGCGGGAGGGAAGAGAATCTCTGGATAAGGCTATTACCCTCCATAAGGAAAGTTATGCTCCCCTTATCATCATAAATGGCCTGGAAATTTACAAGGATTACGCCGGTTCGGCTGCCTGGAAGAAAATATTAAAGGAGGAAAAAGTGCTTGATTCCGCTATATTTATGATTCGGCCTTCGACAAACACGAAGTTGGAGTCTGAAGCTGTTGTTAAGGAAGCGAAAAAGAGAAGATGGTCATCCCTCATTATTGTCGCTCAGCCGTACCATTTATTGCGGGCTTGGCTTACGATAATTAACCAAATGCGCCGGCAGGATTATTGGTTTAAGGTCGTGTGCCAGTTTGACGAAGGATTTGATTGGGATAAGATTGTGTTGGGCAGCCAGGCCGAAGTTGAATTACCGCGGCGGCAGATAATCGAAGAAGAGGAGAAGAGAATTCTTCGATATCAATCTTCCCGGGAAACAGCGCTTCCCGAAGAGGCTGTCAGTTACCACAAGAAATTTTTTTCTTAAAAATGTTAAAAAATTTCAAGAATATAATTATTACAGGAGGCGCCGGCATGGTCGGTTCGTATTTTGACTTTGGGCAAAAACTTGATAAAGGTAATTTTGATATAACCGACGGGGACGCCTGCCTGAGATTTTTTAAAGATAAAAAGCCGGACTTGGTTATCCATCTGGCTGCTCTTACGGATATGGCGTATTGCGAAGAAAATCCCGAAGAAGCCTACAAGGTTAATTCTTTGGGGACATATAATATCGCAAGGAGCGCCAGGTCGGTTGGGGCAAAAATGGTTTATCTTTCTTCGGGAACGGTTTTCGGAAAAGAGGGCAAAAGTGAATATGGCGAGAAAGATTTGCCTGGGTCGCTGAATGTTTATGGCCGGACCAAGTTGGCCGGAGAATATATGGTTTCGGACATAGATAAAAATAATCTCGTTATAAGAACCGGCTGGCTTTTCGGAGGAGGAGAAAAAAACGATAAAAAATTCGTTTCCAAAATAATAATCCGGATAAAAGAAGGAAAAAAAATAAAAGCTATTTCGGACCGTTTCGGTTCGCCGGCTTATATTAAGGATGTGGTTTTGAAAATCAGCGAGTTAATCGAACAAAATGCGTCCGGCACTTACCACGCTGTTAATTCCGGTAAAGCCTCTTATTATGATTTTGCGCTGGTTATTGCCAAATATTTCGATTATGACAAAATTTCTCCGTGCCCGGCGTCCGATTTCAAGGAAATCGCGCCCAGGCCGGAGTCTGAGGTTCTTGTGTCGGAAAAAATAATTTTGCGGCCATGGCAAGACGCGCTTAATGAATACTTGGAAACGGAATGGAAATAAATTTTAAATATGGAAATTAAAGAAGGCGGACAACCTGATTATTTGGAAGAAGAAAAAAATAGGCGGATTAATAATGCTTACGAAGGAGCGATTAGCCAGCACCCCGTTTTAAAAGGTATCCCGGAAGATGGGGTAAGGTCTTTTATCGGAGATGTTCTTGGAGAAATTGATTCGTTGGAGCAAGTAGGCGAGCGCGATAAGCAAGAAATTCATTTATCCGATGAGGACGCTAAAAAAATAGCGGCTATTTGGGTTTTCTCCGGTCCCGGCACGTATGATAAATCTTCCAAAAAAGACAGGTATGAAAATTATAAATGGGCGGAAAATATGGACCGGAATCGTTTGAATTATGCCGCGCGGCTGGCAAAGAGAGTCGCGGAAGCGAATAGCGGCATACCGGCTGAAAAAACTTCTTTGGCGGAATTAGAAGGGCAAAAACAAAGGACAAAAGAAAAAATAAGAAATTATGGCCCGACTATAATATATAACGGGACGCCGGTTGAGAACGCCGTGGTTGAAGATGTCTTGGAAAGAGAAGAAGTTATTATTCCCAAAGAAAAAGTAGAGATTATTGAGAAAAGCATAGATAATACGATTGACCAGATTAAATCTTTTCGCTTGCCGGAGGGAGCTAAGGTAAAAGCTTTTCCGCTTCCCACTCCGGAGCCGGGCAAGGAAGAATATGCCGAGATGGAGATAAAGGGAATCCTGTATTATGCCCTCGTGTCTCAAGAAAAGAAGGCTTCGGAAGAACCCTATCCTTATTCGGTTAATGAGATCCAGGAAGATAAAGATGCGGCAAGGATTCAAGGAAATGGATAATTTTAAACACAGAAACGATTGCCGGATATGCGGCGGCTCGGACTTCTTTAAAATTTTGGATTTGGGCGAGATGCCGCCCGCCAACGCTTTTCTTAAAAAAGAAGATTTGGATAAACCGGAACTAAAATTCCCTCTGGTTTTATATTTTTGCCGGAAATGCGGTTTGGTCCAGCTTTTGGATATTGTGAATCCTAAAGTCCTTTTCGGAGGGCAATACGATTATCTTACTTCCGCGAGCAAACCGCTGGTTGAGCATTTCAGAGAGATGGCCGGAGAGCTGGTCCGGAAATTCGTTGAATCCCAAGATGACCTGGCTCTTGAAATCGGCGGCAATGACGGTACATTGCTTCACGAAATGAAGAACAGATGCCGGGTTTTGAACATTGACCCGGCGGTAAATATGACTGAGCTGTCCCAAAAGAGAGGAGTTCCTTCAATAAGTCGTTTTTTCTCGAGCGAAACAGCAGAAGAAATACTCAAAGAATATGGCATGGCAAAAGTAATTGTGGCCAATAATGTAACGGCCCATATTGACGACATCAAGGATGTTTTTAAGGGAGTGGAAGCATTGCTTTCTGATGATGGAGTTTTTGTCTTTGAGGCGCATTGGGTAGGCAACTTGATAGGCGATGGCGGTTTTGACCAGATATACCACGAGCATCTTTCTTACTATTCCCTTACGGCTTTAAAATATTTAATCGGCCAGTTTGGTTTGAAGATATTTGATGTTGAATTGGTTCCCGTGCACGGGGAGTCTTTGCGCGTTTATGTCGGCAAGAACCGGGAAGTCGGCTCCGAGGTGGGAAACTTTTTAACCAGAGAAAAAGAAATGGGTTTGGATAAAGAAGCGGCCTACGCGGATTTTTCGGAAAAAGTTTTAAAAAACAAAAAAGACGCCGTGGGCCTGCTTTCGGATATAAAGAAGAACGGCAAAAAGATTATCGGTTACGGCGCGCCCGCCAAAGGAAACACGCTTCTCAATTATTTCGGCATAACCGGAGAGACGCTGGATTTCATAACCGATACTACGCCGACAAAACAGGGTCTTTATACCCCCGGCAGCCATATTCCGGTTTATCCGCCGGAAAAATTATTTGAAGCGAAGCCGGATTATCTTTTGCTTTTGGCGTGGAATTACGCGGATGCCATAATAAAGAAGGAGGCGGGATTCAGGGAGAAGGGAGGTAAATTCATAATTCCGGTTCCGGAAGTAAAAATAGTATAATAATCCAATGGCTAATTATTTTTGGAGAAAATCACGCAATGTTATAAAAAATGAAGGTCTGGCTGTTTTTTTATCGAAATCGGCGAAATATATTTTTTCTCCGGTAAGGGTATTTTTCGACAAACTGATGACGAAATTATTCGCGGGTTGCTATAAAAAAGGCTTTCACAAGCTGTTTTATTACACATTTCTTACCGATATGGCGGGCCACGATAAGGATATCAGGTGGTTCGGCGCGATAACGTCAAAATTGCCGCTTGATATGTGGATATATCAGGAAGTAATCTGGGATACAAAACCGGATTTTATAATTGAAACCGGCACCGATAGGGGAGGATCGGCCTTATTTTTTGCCACGCTTTTTGACTCTCTGGGCAAAGGAGAAGTTATAACCATAGATATAAATGATAACAGCCAGAATGTTTCCCATCCGCGCATAAAAAAAATCATCGGAGATTCGGTTTCTCCTGAAGTGGCGCGGAGGGTCAAGGAAATGGTCGGAAAAGGAAAAGCGATTGTAATGCTTGACTCCGACCACAAAAAATACCATGTTTCCAAAGAAATGAAACTTTACAGCCAATTTGTTCCCCTGGGCGGCTATATGGTGGTTGAGGACACGAATATCAATGGCCATCCGGTTATGCCGGGCTGGGGTCCCGGCCCGATGGAAGCCGTCAAGGAATTTCTGAAAGAAAGGGATGATTTCCAGATAGACAAGACGAAAGAAAAATTCCTGGCGACTTTTTACCCCAACGGATTTTTAAAAAGAATTAAATAATTTTTATGGACAAAAAACCCCTGGTAAGCGTTTGTATCCCGACATATAACGGCGCCCATCTTGTGGGCCGCGCGATCCAGAGCTGCCTTGACCAAACCTATGAAAATTTGGAAGTAATAGTGGTTGACGATTCGAGCAGGGATGATACCGTCAAAGTTGTCAAAGAATTTCAAAAAAAAAGCGACAAGGTAAAATTTTTCGTCAATAAAGAAAATTTGGGAGCCGCTCTTAATTTCCTGGAAACATTCAGGCTGGCTAATGGATTTTACGTCCAGCATCTGGGCCAGGATGACTGGCTGGATAAAAACCATATAGCGGAAAAGGTTTCGGTTCTTAACAATCATCCCGATATCGCCTTTGTGGCCAATTGTCAGAATGCTTACAGGCTGGATAAGAGCGGGGAAACTATCCTGAGAAAAAGATTTTGTAAAAAACACGGGTATCACTTTTCGGAAGAGGTTTTTAAAAAATTTTATCGCGAACCGGGCTTGATAGGATTTTTCTGTTTTATGAGGAAAGAGGACGTCATGGCGCAGTATCTTGTGGATATTCCCAATAACTTTGATTATGGAAAATACTACAGGAAAGCCATGGTTGTCGATAATCTGTTGTTGCTCAGGATTTTAAATTTGAAAAAATATAATGGCCGGTATTTTTATACAAATAAAACCGGTTATTGTAATCTCGAGCGGCCGGATAATTACTCGCGGGATTACGGCTGGATTAACGAGAAAAAAATAGCCGATTGGGTTAAATTCGCCCATATAGACAGGGTCGGATACGAATTTTTC
>JAPLZW010000001.1 GCA_026394835.1 Candidatus Wolfebacteria bacterium | reverse complement strand
ATTCTATAGAATGTTAGAATGTTGTATGCGTAGGGCCTTACCCATCTATTGGAGTGCTCAAATTTGTAATTAAATTCGGTTGGGGTAAAATTATAGAAATTTAAACAAATTTGGCATGAAAGTTATTTTGAAAGACGGCAGGCGATATATAATCCGTTTTGACAGGAACGAGGAAGCTATTGAAGGCTTAGTTTATCTTTGCGAAGCGGAAAAAATCGAAGCCGCCACTTTTTACGCCCTCGGCGCTTCAGAAGAAATAATAATTTCTTATTACAATCTTCCGGAGAAAAAATATTACGATAAGGAAATTAAGGAGGGGATGGAAATAATAAACTTAATTGGCAGTGTCGCGAAAATGAAAAATAAAACTATTATCCACGCGCACGGCAATTTCGCCGGAGCGGATTTTAAGCCGATCGCGGGCCATGTCAAAAAACTAGTTGTCGGCCCGACTTGCGAAGTTTTTCTTATTAAATTGGAAGGGAAAATCGAACGCGAATTTTCGGACGAGATAGGATTGAACTTAATGAAGTAAAAAATGAAAGAAGTCTTGGTTGGGTCATTCAATTCAATAGCCGAGGGTGAGTTGGCAAAAAATCTTCTTCTGGGGCATGGCATAAAATGTCTGTTTCAGAAAAGAGGACTTGAATTTCCCGGAGACCTCGGAGATTCATACGGCGCCGATTTATTTGTATTGGAAAAAGACGCTCAAAAAGCAAAAAAGGTGATGGATTCAATCGGTAAAGGTCGCAAAACTAATTAAATAACCATGGCAATAATCAAAAAGAAAATTTGGCCGAAATGGTTTAAAGAAGTAAAATCCGGAAAAAAGAAATTTGAACTGCGGGTTGCCGATTTCAAGGTTGAGAAAGGGGATATGTTTGAAATGCATGAGTGGAATCCCAAAACGAAAAAGTTTACCGGTAAGAAAATATCCAAAAAAATTAAGTACGTTCTTAAATTCGGACTTGATGATTTCGGCCAGAAGAAATTGATAGAGAAAAAGGGATTCTATATAATTCAATTCTAGGGAGTAACCGCGAATACGGGAAAGGTCGAATTAATAAATTTATTTAAATATGTTAAATCCAAAAGCTTTGGGTTGTGCGCTCTCGGTTTTGGCGGGCGGATTTTGGTTCCTCGTGATGACATTTTCTCTCCTTGCCGATTACTGGATGAGGCCGATAACGACTCTGGGTCCGCTTCATCCGTTTTTCTCTTTCACATGGATGGGCATGGTGATTATCGTTATTGAGCACTTAATCGGAGGATTCATCGTGGGCTGGCTTTTCGCCAAGGTGTATAACAAATTCGCGAGGAGTAATTAAAAATGATTGTAAAAAAACGCTTGGATAAAGAAACCTTAAAGATTCTGAAATCCGGCGGCGTCGGTGTTCTAAAAACCGATACAATTTACGGCATAGTTGGCTTGGCTTTAAATAAAGGGGTTGTCCGGCGGATTTATAGCGTTAAGAAGCGGAATCCCGTGAAAAAACTGATTATTTTAATAAATTCAATAAAAGACCTGGATATTTTTTCCGTAAGAATAAATTCCGGGATAAAAAAACAATTAGATAGTTTGTGGCCGGGCAAGGTAAGCGTGGAATTGCCGTGTTTGTCCAAAAAATTCAATTATTTGCATCATGGGACGAAATTATTGGCGTTCCGGCTGCCTCAAAAAAAGAGCCTGGTGAATCTTTTGAAAAAAACCGGACCATTGGTCGCGCCATCAGCCAATCCCGAGGGGAAAACTCCGGCAGAAGATATAAAACAAGCTATCCTTTATTTCGGCAAAAAAGTTGATTTTTATATTGACTCCGGCAAAGTTTCCGGCAAGTCGTCAACTCTCGTAGTTTTTAAAAACAATAGATTGGAGGTTGTGAGGCAAGGAGCGGTGAAAACGAAACACTAGCCGATATTTTTCGTATATTAAAGCAGTCGACAACACTAACTACTAAATTCTAGCTACTAGCTACTAAAAACATGCTAAAAGTTTTAGGGATATCCGGGAGCTTGCGCTCGGATTCGTATAATCGCAAAGTCCTTCAGGCCGCGAAAAAAATGGCAACTGACTTGGGGGCGGAGGTTTCGGAAGTTGACCTCAAAGAATTGAATTTGCCGATATACGACGGCGATATTGAATCCGCCGGCATTCCGGAACCGGTCCAGAAATTAAAAGCCGCGATTCTCGCGGCGGATGTCCTGCTTATCGCTTCGCCGGAATATAACTATTCCATATCCGGAGCTTTGAAAAACGCCATTGACTGGGCGTCAAGGCAAAGCAATTCTCTGGATGGAAAATTTGCCGCTATCTTCGGCGTTTCAATCGGCTCTTTTGGAACCTTAAGGGGGCAATATCATTTAAGGGAGATACTCTTTGCCTTGAATGTTTCTGTTTTGCCGCAGCCGCAAGTTTTTATCGGCCCCGCATCGGATGCTTTTAACCCCGACGGCTCGCTTAAAAATGAAAAAACATCGGAACATCTGAAGGCATTAATTCAAAAAACTTTGGAAGCGGCGCAGAAATTAAAAAAATAAAAGATTCATGAAGATTTTTGTGATAGCCAAGCCGAAAAGCAAGATGGAAAAGGTGGAAAAAGTGAGCGATAATATCTTCAGGGTGAGTGTTAAAGCGCCTGCTACGGATGGACTGGCGAATGCGGCCATAATCAATCTTTTGGCGGCTTATTTTGGAAAAAGAAAGTCCGCGGTAAGGATAATTTCCGGGCATTCATCCAAAAAGAAACGTATTGAAATAGACCCCCACACCTAATTAGTTTAGAAATATGTTTTGTGTTTATATAATCAGAAGTAAGAAAGACAATGATTTATATATGGGTTCGACAGGCAATCTAAAAAGAAGGCTTTTAGATCACAATAAGGGTTTAAATTTTTCAACGAAATTTAGAGTGCCATTTGAGCT
The DNA here is from genome assembly GCA_026394835.1 of Candidatus Wolfebacteria bacterium. GTDB lineage: Bacteria > Patescibacteriota > Minisyncoccia > UBA6257 > UBA9933 > JAPLZW01. The sequence continues at coordinate 10,020 of JAPLZW010000001.1, read as the reverse complement.
AGTCTACTGTGAAGCATATAAATCAGAGGAAGATGCCAGAAAGAGAGAACATAATTTAAAATTAAGAGCTAATGCTTTGTCTCAATTAAAAAGAAGAATATCTAAAAGCCTAAAAACTAATTAGGTGTGGGGGTAAATGAAAACTGAAAAAAAGAAAAAAGAACGGAAAAAAATCGGATTGGCTTTAGGAGGCGGAGGCGCCAAGGGTTTGGCGCATATTGGCGTGATTAAAGTTTTGGAACGCGCCGGGATTGAGATAGATTATATCGCCGGCACGAGCATGGGCGCCGTGGTCGGCGGCTGGTATGCCGCGACCAAAGACGTTTCCTTTTTGGAAAGATCTTTCGAAAGGTTCAAGAAAAAGGATGTTACTTCCCTGACTAAGCTTTTGAGAAAAAAAGACGGCGCCTTATTTAAAGACCACGGAGCCATAGAAGCTTTGGAGGATGAACTGGGTGGAAAAAAAATAGAAAATTGCCAAATTCCTTTTAAGGCTGTGGCTGCGGATGTGACTAACGGCAATGAAATTATCATGTCAAAAGGTAATCTGGTTCAGGCAATAAAAGCTTCTTCCGCCCTTCCGATTGTTTTTAGGCCTGTCACTTTCGGGAAAAAACTTTTGGTTGATGGCGGATTGGTTAACCCCGTGCCGGCCGATGTGGTAAAAGATATGGGAGCCGATTTTGTCATCGCCGTTGATGTTTCGAGTAAGTGGCACGATGTTTCGGAAGAGTCGATTAATCCCTTTCATTTTTATACGGTTATCGGCCATGCGCTTTCCATAATGGAATATCAATTAGCGAGACATACTTTGGAAAAAGCGGATTTGATAATAAAACCGGTTGTTTTAAGTTTTAATTGGCTTGGCTTTGAAGACGCGAAAGATATTATAGAGGCTGGCGAGAAAGAAATGGAAAAGAATCTTACGGAACTAAGGGAACGAACCGGCCACGATGAGCCCTTAAAAACCCCAGCTCAGAGATTTTTTGATTTTATTTTTGACGGGGAGTAATATCAAGACGCTGATTTATGCTGATATGAGCGGTTTTATTTTGTATCGGTTTTTAATAGATGGCCAAAGTTAATTCGGAAAAGCTATATAAGGATTTACCCGAGACTCCGGGAGTTTATCTGATGAAAAACGCCGAAGGCGTTATTCTTTACGTGGGGAAGGCCGGCAATCTTTGCCGGCGGGTCTCAAGTTATTTTACGAGGCCCCCCGCCAGCAACGCTTCGCGTAGCGATGCGGGCAGGCATGACGTGAGGATTGAAAAGCTGGTAAGCGAAATCAGGAAAATAGATTTTGAAAAAACCGAGACCGCGATTGAAGCCTTGATTTTGGAATCAAAGCTTATTAAAAAATACCGCCCCGCATTCAATGTGCGGGATAAGGATGATAAAAGTTTTTTGTATGTTGTTATTACTAAAGATAAATTTCCGAGAGTGCTTTTGTCCCGGGGTAAAGGCCTGCCTGCCGGCAGGCAGGGGATATACGGCCCATTCACTTCGGCATCAAGCATTCGCGAGGCGCTTCGGATAATCCGCAAGATTTTTCCGTTTTCGGTCCATTCGCCGGAAAGTCTTTTAATGTCCGCCAGCCGGCGGATCAAAAAAGAGTGCTTTGATTGCGAACTTGGGCTTTGCCCCGGCACTTGTGTCGGCGCCGTGAGCCGGATTAAGTATTTAAAGAATATAAAGAATATCAAATTATTCTTTGAGGGTGGAAAAAAGAAGATTATAAAGTCTTTAAAACAAGAAATGGCATCCGCCAGTAAAAAATTGGAATTTGAAAAAGCCGTGAAACTGCGCGGACAAATTTTCGCCCTGAATCATATCCGAGATATAGCCTTAATCTCTGATTCAGAAATTCATCATTCATCATCCATAATTCATAATTCATACCGCATTGAAGGCTACGACATCTCCAATATTTCCGGAACTTCGGCAACCGGCTCGATGGTTGTTTTCATAAATGGAAAATCCGATAGGGATGAATACCGGAAATTCAAAATTCGGACAATCACCCAAAATAATGATACGGGAATGTTGAAGGAAGTTTTGGAACGCCGCTTGAAAAACGATTGGCCGTTGCCGGATTTGATTCTGGTAGACGGAGGAAAGGGGCAGGTGAATGCCGTTAAAAGCGTTTTATCCGAAGCGGGTTTGGATATCCCTGTCATTGGTATCGCGAAAGGCTCAAAGCGTAAAAAAAACGAATTCATCGGCGCCGTGCCCAAAGGAGTTGATGAAAAAGTTTTAATTAAGGTCCGGGACGAGGCGCATCGTTTTGCGATTTCTTATCATAAAAAATTGCGGAATGACAGGCTTTTCGGGTAGCGAGTTTCTATTTGCTAGTTTTTAGTTTCTAGTCTATTTTTTGTGCGTTATCTAAAAACTAACAACCAAAAACCAGAAGCTGGCGCGGAATTGACAATATAATATTTTAAGTATATAATATATAAACAAATATCGGTTTGACATCATAACGCAATAAAACTTAAAATTAAGCCCATGGAACAAGAAAACAAAAAAAACGATTATTTGCTTCCGCTGTCCATAGTGATGGCGGCATTATTAATTTCGGGTTCGTGGATTTATACGACCGGCATAAAAAATGTTGGCGATAAAGGAACAGCCCAGGCTGTTGATGCTTTAGGCAATAAGCCGTTGGCCCAGGGAGAAATTACCGTAAATCCGGTTTCTCAAGACGACCATATCCTGGGCAATCCGGACGCGCCTGTAAAAATTATAGAGTTTTCGGATTTGGAATGTCCATTCTGTAAAACATTTCAAGCGGCGATGCAGCAGGCAATGAAAGATTACAGCGGCAAAGTTGCCTGGATATTCCGCGAGTATCCTTTGGATCAGCTTCATTCAAAAGCGAGAATCGCGGCCGAGGCGGCCGAATGCTCGGCTAAAAACTTTTGAAAAAAGAATTAACGACAGCATCGCTGATGGCACTAAGGCCGGACTCCAGGGAACGCCTTACAGTGTGATCGTGGCGAAGGACGGAACCAAGACCGTAATAAACGGAGCACAGCCTTACGCGCAGGTAAAGCTTTTGATTGACGAAGCTCTGAAATAAACCATTTTATGGAAAAAGAAAAATCCAATTTAATGCCCAAATGGCTCGTTATTTCTTTTATCTCCCTTGGCTTGCTGGGTTTCTTTGACGCTTCTTATCTAACCTTCACGCATTATCAGAATATCAATTTGGTGTGTTTGGGAGGAGAAAGTTGCGACAAGGTGACGGCAAGCGTTTATTCTTCGGTTGGCCAGATTCCCGTGGCTCTTTTAGGCGCATTGTATTACGCCGTGATAATTTCTTTATCTGCGGCATATTTGTGGTTTTCACGGAAAAAATATGTTGCCGGCAGTTCGGCATGGCGTGATTTTATGGCAAATTTGCTGCCCCGTTTCACGATTTTGGGATTACTCGCTTCAGCGTGGTTTGTCTATCTCCAACTTTTCGTCATTAAGGAAATTTGTGTTTATTGCATGGGTTCGGCTTTAACTTCGGCAATGCTTTTCATCCTGGGTATTCTTGCAATCCAGCGCGAGAAAAAAATGGAAATTGGGGAAGAAACCGCTCCGATTTAAATCGAAGCGGTTTTTTTATTTGCGAATCATAATGGGTTGAGGTAAAATTCATCTTATGAAGTATAAAAAAAATGATTCCAATATTTATATCTGGCTCTTTTTGGGAGCAGTAGTGGTTTTCGCGGTTTACGTTTATTTTGAAAGCAGCGCGTCTCCGGTTCCGGATGGAAAGTATGATGTTTTTGCCCAGTGCTTGGCGCAAAAAAATATCACAATGTACGGAGAAGCGACTTGCCCTTTTTGCCAAAAAGAAAAAGCCGCTTTTGGAAATTCATTCAAATATGTTCCTTATGTGGAATGCCCGGATAATATCCAGCTTTGCATAGACAAAGGCATTCAGGGCTATCCGACATGGATTTTTCCGGACGGCGCAAAAGCGCAGGGATTCCAGGAATTTTCGGTGATTGCCCAGAAGAGCGGATGCGAGTTGCCGAAATAGAATAACTAGTAGCTAGAATTTAGTATTTAGTGGTTAGGATTTTAAAATGGACGTAACTTTTTTTGTTATTATTCTCGTAATTTTAACCGGCGGCTTGCTGGGAATTTTTCTTTTTTTGAAAAGCCGTTTTGACGCGCCGAAGAAAGACGACCAGTCTTTGCTCTTAATACAAAATCAGATGAGCGAAATCAGAAAAACTTTGGATTCCAAATTAGGCCAGTCAACGGAGATGCTTCAGCGCCAATTTGATTTGAGCGGCCGTCTGATAAAAGAAATAACGCAGGAGCTGACTAAGGTTGGCGAAGGCCAGAGACAGGTGGTGGATGTGGCAAAACAGCTGGAAAATCTCCAGAATATTTTGAAAAATCCCAAGCAACGCGGCGTTTTGGGCGAATATTATTTGAAAACCGTTTTGGAAAATGTTTTGCCTCCTGGGTCTTTTGAACTTCAATATGAATTTAAGGACGGTACTATTGTTGATGCCATTATCAGGGTCAAGAATCAGATTATTCCCGTTGATTCCAAATTCAGCCTGGAAAATTATAACCGGCTTTTGGAAACCAGCGATGATTCGGAGAAGCAAAGGCTTGAGTCGGCTTTCAGGGAAGATATCAAAGCCAGGGTTGATGAAACTTCCAAATACATCAAGCCATCGGAAAAAACAATGGAATTCGCTTTTATGTTTATTCCTTCGGAAGCGGTTTATTATGATTTGCTCGTGAATCGTATCGGCGTGGTGAAATCCAATACCCGCGATTTAATCCAGTATGCCGGCGAGAAAAAAGTTATAATTGTTTCGCCTACGACTTTTTTGGCGTATCTCCAGACCGTGCTTCAAGGGCTTAAAGCTTTACAAATCGAGGAATCCGCGAAAGAAATCCAAAGGCGGGTAATTGAGCTTGGCCGGCACATGGGAAGTTTTGAAAATTATATGAAAAAATTGGGCACACATCTCGGAACATCCGTTGGCATGTACAATAACGCTTATAAAGAATTGGGGAAAATAGACAAGGATGTTTTGCGTATTTCCGGCAAGGCGGCCGGCATTGAACCCGTAGCTTTGAACAAGCCCAAAGAAGATGTGGAAGAAGAAGATTTGGATTTATCTGTTTGATAAAAGTACCCTTTAACGGGTATTTTTGACACAGAGGAAGAATTCTGATATAAATTAGTCAATTTACCCGCACATCCCCCGCACATTTCCAACTGCCGTCGGTATCGGCAGAAAATATAAGAGGTGGTCTTGTTGGATTTCTCTATTTCAAACGATAGGAAAGGAGCTCGTCATGAAGATGTTAAAAGTCCTTATGATTATTGATAACTCGCCGGTCAGGCGCGAACTCGCAAGGTTGGGGCACCTTGTTGTTGTGGCGGAATCTTATCTTTGCCCGGCTGGCTGGACCAGAATAGCGCTTCCGGATAGCGTGAAGACTCCGGCGGCTGCGGCTGTCTATCCGGAGATCACGCCTACTAAGGAATGGACGCCAATAGAGAAAGCGATTCAGTATATCAAGGAATCAAGAGGTGAGGTAGATCTTGTTGTCATCCCTATGGACAGGAAGATGAAATGGTCTTTCATTAATTTATTGGGTGCGATAAACAAAATGGCCAAGGATGGTTTATTCTTGGGCCATACGCCAAAGGTGTTTCTTGTCCAGGGAGAATCGTTTCGTAAGGATGCTGAGCAATTGGCCAGAGAGTTGGGAATCGTGGTGCTTCCCAGCGAGTTTAGCGAGGGCGGAGAAGCGGATATAGAAACTCTCGGCGGTCTCATTGACCGGAATTTCGCTGGATTCATGAGATTCAGGAGGGATTTGGTCAGGGAGGAGGAAGGAGGATGGCCATGCCGGTAGCTTTGAGCTTGAGAATTCTCGTGGTTCGCGCGCTTTTTGAGGATGCGGACCTCAAGGATTATGTCCAGAAGACGATTAGCGAGCTTTGGGGCGCTCACCATGAGCTGACTATTGCCCGAAACGATATTGAGCTTTTATGGGCGATGCGCTCCGGTAATTTCGATCTCATTATCGTTTTTGTCAATTTGGCCAGCCCACCGGAAACACAGAGGTGCCGGCAAGTCGCAGTCTGGTTTCGAGCTATGAGACCGTCGCCAAAAGTGGTCGTGGTCTCGAAATTTTTCAACGGTATCGGAGCGGTAAGGGATGAGGTTGGAGCCAATAAGCTTCTCCTTTGCCTACCGTCGCCGTCCGACATCAATGGAGCCATTGCTCATTTGTTTCCGTAAGAGTTGTGGGGCGTGTTGTCGAAGTCTGACAACACGCCCTATTTTTTATAAATTTGCTTACGCGCAGTTTTTTTGTTATAAATTGGGGAAGAAGTTCTTTCGCGCGATGGTCGTTGACAACCTTTTCCGGGTGGATTTAAAGAGGGGAGGGTTGGGCGATGAGAGGGATGATAGAGATAATGGAGATAGCATGGAGGTTTGTTGACCTCTTGATAGATTTCTTGATATTTCTAGACAGCCTTGAGGAATACCAATTTTTGATTGTCGCCATCCTCGCTTTTTTCGTATGGACGGCGGAATTCGTCTATGCGGCAAGAAAGAAGGGATTTGGAAATTTTTCATGGGATTTGTTTTCCATGAAAAAGGTCAAGATGGTTTTGAACCTGAAACCGAGCTGATGAAAGGAAGGCGTGCCATGGGAATAGTAATCGCGTTGTTGTATGCGTTGCCGGTTATGGCGGTGATAGGCGTCACCGTCTTGGTCTGGCGGAGCAGAAGTCTCAAGTATTTTTTTGATGACGAGAAAGGAGGATAGTCTCATGCTGACTGCATTCGCTCAGATATCTACTCAAGTATGGGCATGGGTAATCCTTGTTGGCTTGGCGATCCTTGCGATACGTCTAGCGATCAAGAGTCGCGGACGGCTACCGGGCGAGAAGGGGAGAAAGATAAGAGCCCTTGTGGTTGCGAAAGATAGAACGCTGCGCCTTGCGTTGGATAGGGCTTTTCGCACGAGCGGATTATCGGCGACTTCCTCCGAAACCCTGAGGGAAGGATTGGATGATTCACTGGGGCGATGGAAGACTTTCCCTCAGGTGATTTTCTTCGAAAATGGCTATGACTTTCCGTATGGTGTCGTGGCCATCTATGACAGCGAAATCAAGGAAGAAAATAGCAAGGTGCCATGGGGTAAGGTCAAGGCTGTTGTCGTATCTCTTCGTATTGGAATTAAAGATCCCAATTACGAAGAGGTAAGGTTGAGAGCTCTCCGAATGGGGTTTGACGAGTGTATAGGGAGGAATCCCGTCGGGAACAAGGACGAAATCATCGCGCCCGAAGAGGTAAATACGGTGTTGGTTAGTCTCGGTTTGCGTTCGCGGTGAACGCAAACCGGATAGGGCGGGGTGGCTCATTCGCGGCGGGTTGTTGTTCTTCGGAACGACCCCGCCGCTTTTTTATTGACAATCCATTTTTTTTCACTAAGATATAAGTCTAACAACACTTAATAAAGGTCAAAAATATGAATTTAAAACCACTTTCAAATCGCATTTTTCTCGAGGCAGTCGAGGAAGATAAAACAACGAAATCCGGCATTGTTTTACCGGAAACAGCCGAAAAAGAAAAACCGGTAAAAGGCAAAATTGTCGCCGCGGGGCCGGGCAAAATGAACGACAAAGGCGAGAGAATCGCGATGTCGGTCAAAATCGGAGATACGGTTCTTTTCAAAAAATACGGGCCGGACGAGTTTGAATTGGACGGCAAAAAATATTTGGTCGGAGACGAGGATGATATATTAGCGATATTAGAATAAAATTGCGATAAGCACCAAATTCCAAATATCAAATCTCAAATAAATCCAAACATTCTAAATCAAAAATCCAAAAATCGTTTGTAATTTGGAATTTGTGATTTGGGATTTACACTATTATGGCAAAACAAATTTTATTCAACGAAGAGGCCAGGACGGCCATGAAAAAGGGAATCGACAAATTGGCGGAAGCCGTGAAGATGACTTTGGGTCCGCGCGGACGGGCGGTGGTTATTGAAAAAGGCTACGGCGCGCCGCAGGTCACCTTTGATGGCGTGACGGTCGCGAAAGAAATTGAGCTTGAAGGCAAATACGAAAATCTCGGCGCGGATTTTATCAAGCAGGCCGCGGAGAAAACCAACGATAATGTCGGCGATGGCACGACTTCAGCCGTTGTTTTGGCGCATGCCATGATTGACGAAGGCGAGCGCTTGATACGTGAAAAAGGCTTTAATGTCATCCAGCTTTCCGAAGAATTGAAAAAAGCGAGCACAGCGGTTATTAAAGGATTGGAAGCCCAGAAAGAGCTTATTAACGATACGAAAAAAATAAGGGAAGTTGCCACGCTTTCGGCGAAAGATGGGGAGATCGGTTCTTTGATTGCCGAGGTTATGGATAAGGTAAAGAAGGACGGCGTAGTTACGATTGACGATTCAAACACTATCGGCAATTCCTATGAAATCGTGGAAGGCATGCAGTTTGACCGCGGATATATTTCCCAGTATATGCTGACGAATGCCGAGAGGATGGAATCGGCTTTGGAAGACCCGTATATTCTGGTGACAGACAAGAAAATTTCCTCAATTCAGGACCTCCTGCCGATTTTGGAAAAAGTAATCCAGTCCGGCAAAAAAGAATTGGTGATAATCGCGGATGAGGTAGACAGCGAGGCTCTGGCGACTTTGATTGTAAATAAGCTCCGCGGCATCTTTAATGTTTTGGCGGTTAAAGCTCCGGGATTCGGAGACAGGCGGAAAGAAATGTTGGAAGATATCGCGATTGTAACCGGTGCCACCTTCATTTCTGAAGATTTGGGCAAAAAACTTGATAATGTTGAGTTGGCAAGCTTGGGGCACGCGCGCCGCGTTGTTTCAACCAAAGAAACCACCACGATTGTTGACGGCAAGGGCGACAAGCAGGCTATTGAAGATAGGGTGGGTCAAATCCGGAATCAAATCAAAAAAACCGATTCGGATTTTGATAAAGAAAAATTGCAGGAACGCTTGGGCAAATTGTCCGGCGGCGTGGCGGTGATAAAAGTCGGCGCTCCGACCGAAGCCGCGCAAAAAGAATTGAAACAGCGCGTTGAGGATGCGGTGGCGGCGACTCGCGCGGCGATGGAAGAGGGAATCGTGCCCGGAGGCGGAGTCGCTTTGTTTAACACAGTGGGACTTCTTAAGGATATCCAAGGAAAAGATTCCACTGTTTCGGCGGTGATGGCGATATTGAAGCGCGCGCTTGAAGCTCCTATTTCCGCTATTGCGGTAAACAGCGGCGAATCAGCCAGCGCCATCATAGAAAAGTTGAATGCCGAAAAAGCAAAATCAAAAGACGAGTGGCTCGGATTTAATGCCGTAAGTAATTCACTGGCGAATCTCAAGGAAGCCGGTATTATAGACCCTTTGAAGGTCGTAAAAACCGCTTTCATTAATGCAGTTTCAGTGGCAGCGAATTATCTGACTATCGGCGCGGCCGTGACTGATTTGCCGAAAAAAGAAGACGCTCATGGCGGAATGCCGGGAGGGATGCCTGGCGGGATGGGAATGGACTATTAAGCTAGATTTAAGACCTAAGATTTAAGAAGTAAGAAGTAAGAAGTAAGAAGTAAGAAGTATGAATAAAAACTCCGCTAAACGCGGAGTTTTTGTTGATTTGCTTTATTTTTGGGCTCGTGTTATAAAATACCCAGAGACATTGTCAACTTATTCCGGAAAGGAGAGGATCATGGGAATTGATATGGAGTTAGTAACGGGCTGGTATCTTCGGGAACCAGGGGTGATATTTGAGCGCAAGGATCAGCGAGCTCCTCAAGCGTTTTTCTCTGGTGAGCAGGAGGGAAGGTTCTTTGTTTCCACACCAATTTTCGGCGTTAGAGAAAATGCGGCAGGCCGTATCACTTACGTGCGGGGCATTAAGCCGGCAAACGGCCTGAAGAAGTTTCCTTTTGAATTTCCCGTTATTATCTACTGCTTTGCGTCTACGGGAAAAGGA
>JAPLZW010000007.1 GCA_026394835.1 Candidatus Wolfebacteria bacterium | reverse complement strand
TTGGAAAAAACAGCTACTTTCCCGCCTTCTTTAAGCAGTTTTTTCGCGGTGGCGAGCCCGATTCCCGACGCTCCGCCCGTCACAAACGCCGCTTTGTTTTTAATATCCATAGAGTAATCGCGAATAATGCTAATTTAAATTTTAATAATGCGAATTCAGAACTCGACGATATTTAACCCCCTCTTGTGTAAAATACAAGAGAATCCCCAGCCTCAAATTAGCCGTTCTTAAATAAGTTAAAATCTGCCTTGCGTGAAAATATCCCAATCTTGAAACCACTTTTATCTCTAATAGGATTTTATCATCAACTACGAAATCCGCAAAATAACGGCTAATATTTGAAGTTTTATACTTAAGGGGAATATAAACTTCTCTTTTAACATTGAAACCAAGTTCCTTCAACTCCTTACTCAAAGCTATCTGATAATCCTTCTCGGGCAGCCCCCACCCCAACTCATTAAACACTTCAAAAGCCGCGCCGATGATTTTATAGCTTAAATCCGGTAAAACTATCTCTTTCGCGGATTCTATTTGCATTATTTGCTGTAATTCGCATTATTCGCGAATACTATTTTTGAATTCCTCAACCATCGGCACCTGCTCGGATTCCACGCCGTATTGCTCAGCCAGATAATAAGCGGTCCAGTCAGCCAGTATCAAAGAAGAAAATATCTTCCGGAAAACGTCGTCCGAATCCGCGTCCAAACTTAAAACTTCCACATTAAATCCCCTGTCTCTTAAAAGATTTTCCAAGACCCCGATTCTTTTTGATATTTTGGGATTATCACCTCCGTCCTGAAGCAAGATAAAGTAAAAATTTTCGGAAAGCCCGCTTGTTCCGGGAGCAACATCAAAACCCGTCATTTCGTTATGGTTCATTTCCGGCAATTTATTGGCAAACGCCGGCACCTTGCCGGTTTCATTGAATTTTATTTTCCAATTCATCGCAATCGGAAAATTCTCATCCGAAGAATAAATTACCGGCACGAATCCCTCAAGCCTTTCCGCCAGCCCCCGGCCCCAATCTTCTTCTTTCACGGAATCGAAATCCGAGGCTAATTCTCCGATACGCGATAGAGATTCCTCATCGCCCATTACTTTAAGAAGCGCCTTCAAACTGAACCCCAGCGCCGAGCGCGGCTGAATTCCGGTATCGGGAATCTGAACATACGGCGCATTATTTTCTTTCGCCAAATCCAACAACTCGCCCCCGACCGCAATCGCCGCGACTGAAAAATTTTTTTCTTTGGCAGTACTCCAAGCATCCAAGACTTCCTCGGTATTACCGGAATAAGAACTTAAAATTATGAGCCGTTCCGCCAAAGCCTCGTCGGACATTTTCGGCAAACCGTAATTCGTGTGAATAACAACATCCAAGGATGGATTAATTATTTTCAGAAGGTCTGCGGCCAAGTGCGAACCGCCCATGCCGATAACAATAAATTTTCCTTTCGTGCCAAGATTCTCCGCGTTCGCCAAAACCGGCTCAAACGCGAGCTGATTCGGAAAATCTTTTATGGCATCGCTCATCATATGTGTCGGTAATTAGTAATTAGTAATTGGTAATTAGGACTACCCGCTTCCTTTTTATTTTAACCTTAATTCCCCAATAAAAAAAGCCGAATAAAAAAACCGGCCAGGCGGCCGATTCTTTATAACCCTACTGCTGATTGTCCTGGATATTTAGCCAGGTGGGTGAACTCAACTCCGACTTCACGTCGGAGTACTGTTTATTCTCCCTTTTAGTAAAGATTAGTCCAAGAATCTTTAGTAGGGTATCTTCATTATACCACAAGCGGAAAAGAGTCGATGAGGATAAGTTATTCCAAAATACCGTCCAAATTGACGTCGTAGAGAATAGCGTCGTTTATCAGCCTGTAATCTATCAGTTCTTGGGGCATAAACCACAAAGGGATCTCCTTTTCCGCTTCCTCAATACTCGTGGAGCAATGGACCAGGTTTCTTGTTGCCCTACCATCCATATCAGCCACCTCATAAGAATCTATAGTCAGATCTCCGCGAATAGTGCCCGCGTCTGATGTCAAAGGCTCGGTAATACCGGTAATTTTTTTGATTATCCCGACCGCGTGCATCCCCTGCCAGACCATGGCGACAACCGGTCCTGAAGCCAAATACTTCTTTAATTTATCAAGAACGATTTCTCCCACCTGCATCGGGTCATTAACCGGAGGAGTTTTACCTTTTTTCACATAAGCGGCAATGGCTTTTTCCCCAGCCTTTCTTTTCCATTCCGGGTCAATTGAGTAAAACTTTTCCACCAATTCAACCGCCGGCACAACCATTTTAATGCCGACAAGTTTTAATCCGCTCCTTTCGTAACGTTTTATAATTTCCCCTATCATTCCCCGCTGGACGCCATCGGGCTTCACGGCGACAAAAGTTCTTTCTTTTTTTATGTCTTCCATTTTATTTTTTATCTTCGGTTATTTTGATATGTAATTCTTTAAGCTGTTGGGGTGACGCCGGCGAAGGCGAATCCATTACCGAGGTCTGGCCCTTTGCGCTTACCGGGAAAGCGATAACTTCGCGGATATTTTCTTCTCCGGCCAACAGCATTATTAACCTGTCCAGGCCGGGAGCCATACCCGCGTGCGGCGGAGCGCCATATTCATAAGCATTAATAATATGGCCAAAACGCTCTTCGATTTGGTCCAGAGTAAGCCCCATGATTTCAAAAATTTTTCTCTGGACAACAGGATTGGAAATCCGGACTCCTCCCGAAGCCATCTCATATCCGTTACAAACCAAATCATATTGTTGGGCGCGCAAACTACCCAAATCTTCTTCCTTCATAACTTTTTCCACCGCCTCCGCCTTTGGCGCGGAAAAAGGATTATGCGCGAAAGTCCAACCGCCCTCGTCTGTTTTTTCAAAAAGCGGAAAGTCAATAACCCAAGCAAAGGCTAATACATCCCCATCTTTTTTGTTCTCTCTTAAATCAAATTTATCCGCCCCGAATTTCTTCATCGCTTCTTCGTGGGTAAAAACCGGGAAAGGTTTTTTCCAAATTTTCTTTCCGCAAGATTCCGCTACGTAAATCATCATTCCCTCCACCATATCTCTGACTTCTTCTTCTGTAGCGAAAGACATCTCCAAATCAATTTGGGTATGTTCAAGTTGCCTGTCCGCCCTCAAGTCTTCATCTCTGAAAACATGCGCTATTTGAAAATATCTTTCAAAACCGGCGATCATCAAAAGCTGTTTATATTGCTGGGGAGCCTGGGGCAAGGCGTAAAATTTACCCGGATAAAATCTCGACGGCACCAGGAAATCTCTTGCTCCTTCGGGCGAAGTCTTGGTAAGATTGGGAGTTTCTATTTCTACAAAATCGTTTCTCGCGAAATATTCACGGACCAAGGCAGTTACCTTATTCCGCAATCTGAGATTTTTTTGCAACCTGTCTCTCCTTAAATCAAGATAGCGATATTTCCGCCTTAATTCTTCATCAACTTCATAGCCGTCAGTCGTGATCTCGAAAGGAGGTGTTTTGGCTATAGACAGAACCTCCAGTCCCGTAGCTTCAATTTCATACTTACCGGTCGGAAGGTCCTCATTTATCATGCCTTTCGGCCTCTCTTTTACGATTCCCAAAAGCTTAATTACCCATTCGGAACGCAAAGCCTCCGCCAGTTTATAATCTTTGCACTGGGGCGTAAAAACAACCTGGTTTATGCCCGTTCTGTCCCTCAGGTCTATGAAGATAATTTTGCCGTGGTCCCTGCGGACATTAACCCAGCCAAAAAGTTCAACTTCTTCTCCAACCTTACTTATTATTTCCTTGTTCCAAATTCTCATTTTTGTCAGAACTATTATCCCCCACTTTCAGGGAATTTTCAATCGCTTTGCGTAAATCTTCCATATTCACGGCTTTTTTTTCTTTGAATTCTTTTCTGGGCTGCTCTTCGCGCCTGTGCGGTTCGAAAGGAGCATGGTCGGGCCGTCTTTCGTTCAAAACGCTGCTTAGGGGCATTTCATCGCGGCGCTGGATCCTTTCTTCAACCCTGTCCGATCCCGAAGTCCACTCTTTCGCTATTTTTTCTTCGACAATAGCCCGGGGAACGCTGTATTGATTTCTGGAACTTTCAATAATTACATCCCTTATGACATCGTGCGGCCTGGGGTAAGAATCGCATGTCCTCGCGGAAAAAGGCTGGGAAGTCACGCCATCAACCATTAGTTTTATGTAAACATCCCGGTTCGCCAAATTGACCAAGTCATTCATCAGAAACTCCGGCATAAATTCTTTTTCCAGAAATTCCGCGTCTTCGGCGCCAACCCGGAAAGAAACGATTGTCCCCACGTTCCCGAAAACCGCGTCGCGCACTTTCATGCTCCGGTCGGAAGTCACGAGCTGGCCGATATATTGATGCGCCAAAATAAGATTCAGCCGGTACTTTCTCGCCTCGGATAAAATATTGGCGAATGATTCCGTAGAAAAATTCTGGAACTCGTCAACATAAACGTAAAAATCCCGCCTCTCTCCGGAAGGAATATCGACGCGGGACATCGCCGCAAGCTGGAGCTTTGTGATAAGCATCGCGCCCAAAAGCGCGGAATTATCTTCGCCCACTTTTCCTTTTGAAATATTGGCGATAAAGATTTTTCCGTCATCCATTATTTTCCGCATATTAATCGTGGAATGCGCCTGTCCCACTATATTCCGGATTAAAGGATTGGAGACAAACTGGCCGACTTTATTCTGGATGGCGGCAACCGATTCAACCTCCTGCCTCTGGGTATAGCGGTCAAATTCGTTTTTCCAATAAGACTTGATAACGGGGTCGGTCAGGGAATCCACGATTTTATTCCTGTAATCCTTTTCCGCCAGCATTCTCATGATTCCCAAAAGCGTTGACCCGGGATATTCAAGCAAAGCAAGCAGAGTATTATTCAAAATGTATTCCATTCTGGCTGACCAGACATCGGGCCAGATTTTTTTGAAAACGCCCATAATGCCCGACGCCACAAGATGCCGGCTTTCAACCGAAACCTGCTCCAGAACGTTAAAAGCCATGGGATAATCCAAGTCCGAGGGATTGAAATAGATAATATCATTAATGCGCTCTTCCGGAACATAGTCCAGCATCTTTTCGGCGAATTCGCCGTGCGGGTCTATGACAGCCACTCCCCGGCCGTTTCTGATATCATCGATTGCCATATTTTCAAGGAACGATGTTTTTCCTGTGCCGGTTTTCCCAATTACGTACATATGCCGGCTTCTATCCTCTTTCTTGATGCCGAACTTTACCCTCTTCCCCCGGAAGTTGGTTTCTCCGCAAATTGTTATTTTTTCAGTGTCCATAAAGATTAGTGCGAGTTCAAACTTAAACGAAGTCTTCCACGGGCAATCCCGCCGGCGGTTCGCTTTTCTTTGAAGGCAGCCTCCTTAATTTCGGCGCGCCCACCATCAT
>JAPLZW010000085.1 GCA_026394835.1 Candidatus Wolfebacteria bacterium | reverse complement strand
CTTCCGCAATTTTCATTCTTTAGTAAAACCAGACTGTGCCCACTACTCTAATATCTGCAGCTGTATCGTTTAAAAGAAACACGTGCCCATTTGCTCCTTGTCCTATTCTAAAATTCGCCAATTGCGCTCCTGCTGGATTATAAAAATGACCCAATATAGATGAGTTTGTCTTTGTAAAACTACCGACATAGAAATATCTGCTATCTGAAGGACCACTGCCAACTTCAACAACCGATAAATCAACATAGGCCATGTGGTTCCACTGTGTATCTTGTATTAGACTCGGAGAACATGCGGGACATACTGTAAAATCTACAAAAGTCTCTCTAAGTAGGGGGTAACTAGCTGTGTTGTAAATATAAGGCGCAACATACGCTTCATAGCCTGTGTTTATTATACCACCTGCAGTTATGTTTCCGTTTACATCCAGCTTCGTCGCCGGATCCGTCTTCCCGATGCCGACGTTGCCGCCGGAATAATAAAGCGCGCCGCCGCCAACGCCGGGATTGGAGGTGGGATTGGTCCATGCGTTAACAGCAACAGCCAGAAATAAGCCAAAGACTATGATAAAAATTGAGAGTAAGAGCTTGGACATATTTATGAAAATTTCTAAATCCTAATATCTAATACCTAATAAAATAACTAAATTCTAATGACTAATTTCTAATTAATTTATTCTTTCCGTTGGACATTCGGCTTTTGGATTTTTATTAGAAATTAAGATTTTGGAATTAGATATTTATTAATAATTATATCATCCCAAAAAGCCTTAAAACAGCCCCTTGGTGGATAATTCCCGCTCTAATTACTGAAGTCTAACGTGCTTACCTTAAAAGTGATTGTAAATCTTATCTCTCCGGATGGCGGCAGATTGAGAGGCATATTAATCTCCGAAAATCTTTGGTCGGCCGCCAATGAATTCTTGAAGTTAATAATCTCGTTTCTGTTTTCGGTGTGGGCCGTAACCGACATAGACCCTCCGACCGACGGCGCGTAAATCCTGTCAATAACAATGGAATTCCCCGCCAATTGCCTGATTTTGGAAATAAAGGAAACCCAGTCAACCTCCTGGCTACGAGCCTGTTTCGCCACCTCAATTTGGTCGTTGAAAGCCTTTGCTTGGGCTTGAAGTTTGCCATACTCGGCTGCATTTTCGGAAACGCCGATTTTCCCGGCGCTCGCGCTCAAAGCCTCGGACGTCTTGACTATGAATCTTTCGGTTATGAAAAAAATCACCGTTAATAAAGATAAAGTCGTCAAAATAATATTCCTCCAAATATTCAGGAAGTTCCTGATTTGAATCTGGGAGAATTCTTCTTCCGTGCCCACGCTCGCCAAGCTGATAATTATGTCCTTTGACCTTGAAATCAATCCGCGGAACGCGGAACCGGAAACCGTAACCCAGTCGTCTCCGATTACCGAAGAAGAAAGCGCCGCTGAAAAATTATTTCCCAATAAAATTGACGTTTCTGATTTTGGGTTATAGCCCTGGGGCAAATCGCCTATTGAATGGACGGGCAAGCCGAAACTTCCGGAGATTATTCGGGAGATTTTATTTTTTAAATCTTCCGACGGCGAAATGACCAAAAAATCGCGGATGGGCGAGCTCCAATTTCCGGAGTAAAAATTCATTATCCGCCTTGTTTCCTGCCGCACTATTTCTTCCAGGCTGTCCATTGTTATTTTTTCGGACGGCCAGGAAATGAAATGGTGGAAATACAAGTTGCCGTTTTTCATTATCCCGAAACTCAAGCCATCGCTCGCCACTCTCGCAAAAATCACTCCTCCTTCCGCGTCTCCCTGCATCTTAAAATCAATAAATCGGGAAGTGGAAAGGCCGGGAAATTCAATGGCGGCAACAATAAAATTCGCGGACCGCAGGCACTCGCTAAAAACGCTTACAATGCCCTTATCCACAAAAGCGCTTAAAATTTCTATTTGTCCGCCGTCAATTTCCGCTTCTCCGACTTTTTGCCAGTCGGAATAAGCGGAAGAAAAATCCATGGGAGAAACCATCTGAAGATTAAGGGCCACCGCGCTCTTCAAGTTTTGCTCATCTACGAAAGGCAAATTAAAGACTTTTGTAAAAACATTATTGTCGGGAATATTTAAAATCACTTCAAATAAGAAAAATTTCAGCTCAAAATCATTTACCTCCAAAGCTCCGACCACCGGAGAAATATTCAGGATGCGGGAAAGTTTTTTTATAAAATTTTTGAAAGTTGAAGTCATTGTTAAAAAATTTCTAAATCCTAATATCTAATACCTAATAAAATAACTAAATTCTAATGACTAATTTCTAATTAATTATCGTTTACGGTTTTTTGACGGGATTTATTTACTATTGAAGAAAAAATCAGGTTTAATTCATTACATTCCCGCCAAAGACTTTTAGCGTCATCTTTCAAATCCGGAATTGCCATAGCTATCATCCTCAACCAATGCTTTGACTCTTTTGATTCTTTTTTACAAATACCAAGCTTGTGTTCAAAATCTTTTCTGGACTCGGCACAATCTGCTTCGCAATAATTTGCGCCAACACTTGTCCCAGACCTAACTAACTGGCTAATTAGAGGCAAAGTTATCGGAGTTTTTGATATCTTTTTAGCAAATTCAATAATATCTTCTCCAAACTTCGCCGTGCGTTCTTCCAAGTCAAACTTTGGATTTTTGACATTCGGCATTTTATTAGAAATTAGGATTTAGATATTAGACATTTTAGCGCTCATTTAATTAAACCACCTCACAAGTGGAAATTCAATAAAATTTGTGAAGAAAGATTGTGGATTCAGCCCTACAGCGATATCTCCGCCACCGAATCCACCTGAATTTCACCGGTCAAGGGGATAACGCTGATTATCGCCCTTATTTTATGGCTCTTCGTAAAGGCTGAACC
>JAPLZW010000092.1 GCA_026394835.1 Candidatus Wolfebacteria bacterium | reverse complement strand
CACCGTTTTCTTGCCTTTAGTATCGATAATAATATCCCGGGTAGGAATGTAAATAACGCCCTCTCCTCGGCCGACTAAAATATCAAGATTGGCGGTGAGCCCGGTAAGAATCCTTGAATCCTCTTTTGTAAACTGGAGAGTGGTTTTATAAGTTGCTACGCCGTCAATAATTGTGGCTCCCAAATCAACCTGGATAACTTTGGCTTCAAAAATCACTCCCGAACCATAGGCGTCCAGGATCACCCTTGCCATATCGCCGGTTTTCACTCCTGCTATGTCGGATTCGGAAATATTCGCCTCTATCTCGTAAGCGCCGAAACCGATAATCGAAATCGCGGGATTATTCGCCACGGCAATATCTCCGGGATCGTAATTGATTTTTGTTATTGTGCCGTTAAACGGCGCCCGCAAAGAACTTTTCGCGGCAAGCGAACCGTAATAGGCGGCATTGGCGTTTGCCTGTTCAACCTCGGCTTCCTGAATCGCAATTTCTTCCTTGGCGGAACCGGCCGCCTGAAGGTCAAGCTCGTTCTGATTCTGCTGAACCACTATTTTTTGGGAGAGGATACTCTGTCTTTTTGAATTAACGCTCGAAAGAGCCGTATTAACTTCGGTTTTTCCAACGGTAAGCGAAGCCTTATAGGCGGAAGCATTCGAAGAATTCAAATTGACGGAATTCGTAACCGCGTCCATGGCTTTCCCGAGAAAAGCATTCATAGCCGAAAGATAGTTAAGAGAATCATTAATAGCCGTATCCATGGCCGCCGCATTGCTTATTCTGCTTAAGTTATCCAATTCCGCTTTCCAACTGTCCAAATTTAAGGACATCTCCCTTCTTTGGCTTTCCAAATCAATTTTCAATTGTGAATCCGGAGTGGAAAAAGTAAGCTGCGGATTAACCTGCTCATCATTCAAAAAAAGCTGGTCAGCCTGAAGCCTAACCGCGTCATCGGATTTGGAATAAGCGTCGCTTAAAACATCCGGCACGCCGTCGTAATAATTTGCCAAGTCCTGCTTCGCTTTGTCCAAAGCGCTCTGGGTGATTTTTATATCTTCCGGCCGCGCGCCTCTTTTCAATTCATTCAATTTCGCCTGAGCGGCTTTGGCGCTTGCTTGGGCCTGAAGATATTGGGCATAGACATCCGAACCGTCAAAACCGATAAGAGTTTGTCCTTCATAAACTTTGTCGCCGACTTTCACATAAATTTTGGATATCCGCCCGCTCTTTTCAAAAGCCAAATCAAGGCTCTGAACGGGCTTAACTTTTCCCGTCACGCTGATTTCGGAAACAACCTCCCCTTTTTGGGCAAGAACGAATTTAATCTGGGTTTTTCCGCCGGAAGAAAAAATAAAATAGCCGGCGATAATCAAAATCACGGCGATAATCGCCGTCAAATATTTTCTCTTTTTTACAAAAACTTTAATAGTTGAGTATATTTTCATTTTATTTTTATTTAATATCGTTGATATTCGCTTTTAAAGGCCGCGTTGCTTTCCCTCTCTTCCTGCGATAAAGGAAATAATAGAATAATGCCAAAGCCGAATAATTCAAAATCATAAACCATGGGACTCCCCAGGAAAGGCCGTCAAACTTGTAACCCGATATAGGCCAAAGAAACGGCGTGGGGAAAAAACGGTAGGAATGGGTCGGGATATCTATTAAAATATGAAAAATCCAACCCGCCATTTCCCACTCCGTTTTTTTGAAGATAAATCTGACAAGCAAGAAAACTCCGGCAAAAATAAAAATACTGTGGCTTAACTGATAAAGCGCGGCCGCAAGATTAAGGAACCATAAGCCGTCAACCCGGGGAGGTTCGGTACTCGCCGAATGAGGAAGCTGCGATAAATGAAAACTGCCCGACAAAACTCCGATAAGTATGGAAATTGTCGGAATCGTAAAAGCGAAAATATCAGGAAATATTCCCCAAAAAATCGCCCACCAGATATTTAATTTTTCCCGGCCGGATTTCGCCTGTTTTATATTTACCGTCTTGGCCAAAACTCCGGTCCAAAGCCCGTGCGCGAAAATATCCATCTTTTAGAATTCAATTTGATATTGCAAGGATTTAAGAATAACAGCCCACAAGAAAAATAAGCCGAATCGCCCTGCTTTTCAATTATAGCAATAAAAGAATATTTTACCAGAACAAAATATATGCTATTCTTTAAAAAGCAAAAACATGGATTTATTCGCCCTAAGAAATAAAATAATCGGATTTTTATACAGAAATCTCGCCAAAAAAATATTTTTCGCGATTGACCCTGAAACAATCCACGACCAAACCCTTCTCTTGGGCTCTTTTTTGGGGAATAATCCGCTGACCAGAGCGCTCACCTCTTTATTTTTTAACTATCAAAATCCCACGCTTCGGCAAAAAATACTGGGCATTGATTTCAAGAATCCTGTGGGCCTCGCCGCCGGATTCGACAAGAACGGCATCATTACCCGGATCATTCCCAATGTCGGATTCGGATTTATGGAGATAGGTTCCATAACCGCCGAGCCGTATGCCGGAAACGATACGACGAAGCTCACGCGCCTTATAAAATCCCGTTCGCTGGTTGTAAATTACGGGCTTAAAAATAAAGGCGCGGAAGAAATCAGCAAAAGGCTGAAAAGGGAGAATTTTAAAATCCCCGCGGGAATCAGCATCGCCAAAACCAATTCTCCAAAAACAGCGGATGTCCGGGCCGGCATCGCGGACTACGCGAAGGGTTGCGAGAAATTTATCGATATCGGAAACTATTTCACCATAAACATCAGCTGCCCGAACAGCTTCGGAGGAGAGCCGTTTACCGACTCCGCGAAGCTGGACAAGCTTCTCGCGTAAATCGACAATCTTAAAATCAAAAAACCTCTTTTTGTGAAATTTTCTCCGGACTCGCCGAAGAAAGAAATAGACGAACTCCTTTCCGTTATTGAAAAACACAGCATCCAGGGGATTATCTGCTCCAATCTCACCAAACAAAGGGTTTTTGAAAAAATAAAAGACGATTTTGTCCCGGAAAAAGGAGGTTTGAGCGGCAAA
This sequence comes from Candidatus Wolfebacteria bacterium, assembly GCA_026394835.1. Taxonomy (GTDB): domain Bacteria; phylum Patescibacteriota; class Minisyncoccia; order UBA6257; family UBA9933; genus JAPLZW01. The sequence continues at coordinate 2,011 of JAPLZW010000092.1, read as the reverse complement.
ATTGTCGAAGACCTCGCAACCGAAGAAGTGCGGTATGTTTATAAAAAAACCAAAGGCAAATATATAATTATCGGCTGTGGCGGGATTTTTTCCGCGGAAGATGCCTATAAAAAAATAAAAGCCGGCGCATCCCTGGTTCAAATGATTACCGGAATGATTTTTGAAGGCCCGCAAATCGTGGGCGAGATAAACCGCGCCTTGGCCGAGCTCCTCCTAAAAGACGGCTACGAAAATATTTCCCAGGCCGTGGGAGCGGACTTTAAGATTTAAGATTTAAGGTTTATGATTTAAGATGTCCCAATTAAAAAGCGCTTTAACCGTTAAATGCATGGAAGAAGAAATTTTAATAAAATTCGAAGAACTGAATAAAAAAATCGACGCGGTTATGAAGTCCGTCGAAAAAACGCGGAAATATTTTCTCTGGACATTAATAATCAGCGTTCTCGTGATTATTCTTCCGCTTATCGGACTGGCCTTTCTTATCCCCTATTATCTCAATACCCTTAGATTGCCGGCTGTGTTTGGCCTCTAAAACCGTCTTAAGCCGGAGAAATTATTGCCGCTGATCTTCGTTTGCTTAATTGCGGCTCAAAGTGTTTAATTTAAAGAATTAATGAATACAAAACTCAAAACTTCATTGATTACGCTCGTAATCACGGCCATTGCCCTGCCTTCCTTGGGACAGGCGGCGACTTTTTACTACGGCGGCTGGATGCCTTATTGGAAAAAAATTTCCGGAACCCAGGACACATCTCTCCATATTGAAAAATTAAACGAGGTGAGCCCGTTTTCCTATGAGGTCAAACCTGACGGCACGCTTGTCGATAAATTGAAAATCACAAGCGATCCATTTTGGATTCCGTGGTTTGCGGCGATCCGCGACCTTAAAATAAAGAATATTCCGACAATCGCCTGGTTCTACGGCGACGAAATCCATGCCCTGCTTTCAAACTCTAAAAAAAGAGTGGCTCACGAAAACGCCATTTTGAAACTCGTTAAAGACAATAAATTCGACGGCATAGACATTGACTATGAAGGAAAGCTCTCCGACACTAAAGATTATTTCTCAACATTTATCTACGGCCTCGCGATACGGCTCCATCCCATCGGCAAAAAATTGGCCTGCACTATTGAACCCCGTTCACCCGACGAGAATCTTATCGTCAAAGGCCATTCCTTGGAAGAAATTAACCAAAGAGCGAACGATTACGCGATTCTCAATAAATACTGCGACGAAGTAAGGCTTATGGCCTACGACCAGGGCACCATAGACCCCTTCCTAAACGCCGCAAAGGGTTTAAGCGTTCCTTACGCGCCGGTGGCTGACCCGGTATGGGTAGATAAGGTTATCAGAACAACTATCTCGGGAGGGATAAGCAAAAGCAAGCTAATGCTCGGCGTTCCGACTTACGGCTATGAATATGTGGTTTCCAAAGACATTTATGGCAATTTCGTTTACACCCGCTCAAGAAGCTGGACTTACGAACAAGCGATTCTTCTGGCCGCAGCGCTGGGAGTCACCCCGGAAAGAACCAGCTCCGGAGAATTGGCATTCACTTATCCGCAAAACATGAGCCAAAACACCGTTTCATCACTTGCCCAGCTTTTTTCCCTGACACTATCCGTAAACGCCTTCAACCAATCAGCCACATCAACAAGAATTGTCTGGTTCAGCGACGCCCAAGCCGCGGTTGATAAAATAAATCTTGCCAAAAAATACGGCTTGCGCGGCGTTTACTTCTTTAAATTTGACGGCGATGTCGACCCGGCTCTCTGGGGTAAATTAAAATAATCCCCTATCCCGTAATTCCATTATGCTATAATAAATACATCATGGAACTATTCAAAAAGGTTTATTTATTTTTATTAATAATTCCCGTTTTTCTTTCTATCTGTATTGTTAAAAATGCGGAAGCCGCGGTTCCTTCATGGCCGCCAACTTCCCTTATAGCAACCGGCATAAGCCAATCTGAAATTGACATTTCATGGACTGGAATCGATGCCTCGGGAC
>JAPLZW010000045.1 GCA_026394835.1 Candidatus Wolfebacteria bacterium | reverse complement strand
AGTAATTGGTTTGGCCTGCGCTGATATCGTTTAAAGCCAGGATCTGATCGCGCAATCTGGCTGCTTCTTCATATTTTAACTCACGCGACTTTTTCTGCATTTGGCTAGAAAGCCTCTTAATCAACGACTCGGCCTTCCCCTCCAAAATCAGGGCGATGTCGTCGATAATTTTAGTATAGGCCCTTCTGCTGATTTTACCGGTACAAGGCGCGGGAGAAAGACCAAGCCGGTAATAAATACATGCCTTTTTGGGTAATTTTTTACAGGAGCGAAAAGGAAAACTCCTTGCTTCGCGCAAGAGCGCAAGGCTTTCTGTCGGGCATAATTCGAATTTGATATCCGCCACGTGCGACATAAGTGCCACGGTCTTCGAAGACATGTCCCGACTGATATACGAACGCAGCCTCTTTTTAAGCGAATTCGCCTTCCCGACGTAGATTACTTTCCCCGCCGCGTCTTTCATCAAATACACGCCGGCGGTATCCGGCATACTCAAAATCTTATTTCTTAACTTATCCATAATCTCCTAAGCCTCAATCCCGTCTCCTCGCTCGCTTACAGAGTTTTACGGGTCCTGCCGCCGGTTTGCCTCTCGTCGCTTTAAACGCTCCTCGAGGCTTCACCGGCGTCACCCGTAAAACATAATTAAAGGACGCAGTGACTTTGCGTCTCCATTAAAGAGAGCTATTCAAGCGTTGATTTAATTAGTTATATTCTCTTCCGCCCCACTCTACTACCGTGAATCCACTTCTGACAAAAGGCTTAATTTCTTGAGGAGCGACGTCTACTTTCTTATCAAACGGCTTATAGACCATAAATACGCGCAGAATCGAATCAGGCTTGGGAGAAATCTCTAGGTGGGCGACTTTTTCATATTCTTCTTGAGCAAAATGTATCAGGTTATATTTGTTATCCTTTAGCTTGGGATACCAATAAACAATGAATTCGTTGTATTCTTTGGGAGTTAAACCGATTTTTCTTAAGGTATCCCGCAGAAAAACTGCGGTTTTTTCTCCTTCAACAACAAAACCCTTTGAAAAATCATATTGCACCGGTTTATCGGAAACACCTTCCCAGAAAATATAGCTGTACTCCTCTTGATCGGAAGAGTTGATTATGCGTCCATCAGGATAGGCAGTAACATCCCAGCCTTTTAAGCTTTCGTTATATTTCGGGTAAGAAACAATAACGCTACCTTGGTATTCGAGACGAACAGAAACTTGCTGTTGATGGGCAGGATAAAGATAGAGTACGGGTTTTTTAGCGAGTTCATCTATTACTAATTTATAGCCAGCAGGCATTTCAAAAAGCTCAGAATAAGGTTCACCAAATTTAATATTCTTAAATTCTGTAACCTGCTGCCACGTTACTTTCCCTGCTGGCATAACCTTCAATACATACTTAAGCGGACTGGCCGTCCCATGAATATAATAATAGGAGTCGTAACAATCAACCCCAAGGCGCTCATCATATCTATCTGCTAATTGCCCATCAATCGTTTCCGTCCCAACGAATCTTCCTTTTGGGCTATTAGATGTATTCGATTGTCCAACTGGACATTCTCTATAAATTCTGGTCGAGGGGAAGAAATTCCACTTAACGCCCTTGTCATAGCGGACAATTAGGATACTAGCGGGTTTGCCAGATTTTAATGTTTCTGTTCGGCTTTTGTCTTTGGCAATGTACAATTTTTCTGTTGTAGTAATTGTTCCATTGATTTGAGTCGTTGTAATAATGACATCGGCTGAATATGGTTTAAATTCTAAATCTTGAGCCCTTAAGATAGAAACAAAACTAAATAGACCAAGCCCTAACAAG
>JAPLZW010000073.1 GCA_026394835.1 Candidatus Wolfebacteria bacterium | reverse complement strand
TTGGCGATGCTCCGAGATATTTCCGGAATCCTAAATACTAGATTCTAGTTTCTAAGTTGTGTGCCCCCGGGAGGAATCGGACCTCCATCTACTCCTTAGAAGGGAGTTGTTCGATCCATTGAACTACGGGGACGATAACGGCTTTACTAATCAGCCATTTCTCATTACTATAAAACTATAATGAAAGAAAACAGGCGGAAAATCAACTCTTTGAGGCATGAACCGGTTGCGGTCCTGAAACGCGAGCCGGTGGTACGGGTGATAGAGTGGGAAGCTCCGGAATACGAATACCGGTCCAAAGACGTTTCTTGGTATTGGTTAAGTTTGATATTGGGAATCGTTTTGATAGCACTGGCCGTCTGGCAGAAAAATTTTCTCTTTGCGATTTTTATCGCTATTGCTTGGATTGCGATTGTGAGTCTGGCCGGGAAATATCCGTCTTATTGGAAATTCGCGATTAACGAAAAGGAAATTTCTGTCTGGCCGTTGGGCAAGCCGGAATCGGAAAAGAAAATTTATACCTTGACGGAAATCCACGGTTTTGACATCCACAGCGCGGAAGGAGAAGATTACGGAGAGCTCGTAATCAGGATGAAGTCCAAATTTTCTCCGTATCTCAAAATAAATTTACACAAAGAAAAAGAGCGGGAAGTCGCGGAATTTCTTGCCAAATATTTGGCGAAAGAAGAATACGCCGAATCGGTGGTTGATTCGTTGGCGAAGATAATAGGATTCTAGGGTAATGAAAAATCAAAAATCAAAGTTAAAAATTAATTTTCCATTTTGATATTTAAATTTTAAATTATATTAACGCCCCTATAGTTTAATGGATAGAATGCGAGATTGCGGATCTCGCGATCGAGGTCCGATTCCTCGTGGGGGCACACTTCAACGCGGCTCAGTGCGAGTCATTTAATGATAAAATTTATGGAACCAGAAGAGTTACCGGAACAAAAGAGTCTTAACCATAAACGTGTTGAGGGCATACTCGATACATCAGAAGAGGATTTACCAGAAGAGATTCTTGGGCCACTTATCGAGGACATCGATAATCCGCGGAGCTTCTCTTTACTCGTATGATATATCAAAAAGAATATTCGGTTAAGATTGTCCGATCTTATACGGACTATAAATTTTGATTTCGGCACAAGTCCAAAAAGTTTTGATACTTATAGTGATTATAAAGAAAAGATAGAGCAGCTATTAGAGGAGAAAGATGGCGTAATCGATGAGGATAAAAGAGAGCAGGTGAGGCTTCTATTGAAAGTGATAAAAAATACGAGTATCCCTCAATAAACCCCTGGCGACGCAGCTCGGAAAGTATACTATCCTATAGGATAGTATACTTTTGGGACTGATATTTAAGGAGTATAATTCAGTTGTGGGAAATTATGAGCCCGAGAAATTTAAATCAAGAGAGGAGTGGGAGGACTTTGTGTGGGAAAGGTTTATCTCAGATTTAAGAAAATCCCAAAAAGAAAAGCTGGTTGAATTTTTCAACCATCTGGTTACTGTTGACGAAAAAAGGATGTTCGCGAAAAGATTCATAGCAATCGTTTTAATAAAAGAGGGGAAGTCTTATAAGGATATCGGGAAGGTTTTATGGATTTCACCAAGCACGGTCCGCGCCCTTAAAAAAGTTTTTTTGGAAAATTCCGATTACCAGAGTAATTATGAGTATTACAAAAATAAAAAATCAACCGCGCGAAAAAATTTAAAGACGAAAGAGCGGGATGTTTTCGATTACTGGCTTAACTTTCCTTTTCCTAAAAAGTCCGGAAAAGGTCGTTGGAAGTTTTTGTATTACCAAGGTTTTTGATTAAGGCGGGTGCTATCCTGTGGGATAGTAGACATTCATTTTTAATCCGTTGATTTTCAGGAATTCATTATTGGGAGTTTGTTGGGAGTCCGGTGGGTTAATTTTTAAAGGCTCATCTTAAAAATTTTTATGAAACTTTCTACATCCTTAGAAGAATTGAAAGGCGTTGGCCCGAAATTTTACGAACGCCTGAAAAAGTTCGGGCTTTTGACCGTAAGGGATTTGCTTTGGCACTTGCCGTCGCGCTACGAAGATTTTTCGCAGATTTCCAAAATCATTGATCTGAAAATCGGGGAAGCGGCGACCATCCGGGGATTCGTGCAAGATATAAAAATGAAGACTCTGTGGCGGCATCGCAGGATGTTTATAATAGAAGTTCTGATAACCGATGACACGGGGAGCATCAAGGCGATTTGGTTCAATCAGCCGTTTTTGCTGGATACCTTAAAAAGGGGGACGCTGGTCAGTTTGGCGGGGAAAGTTTCCGAAAAAAAAGAGAATGGCGGAATTTTTATGTCGCATCCGATTTACGAACTTGCGGATTACGGCGTGGATTTTGGAGACAATAGCGAAACGAAACATACCGGCAGGCTCGTGCCCATATATTCCGAAACACGCGGCATTACTTCCAAGGGTTTGCGGTTTTTGATAAAGCCGTGCCTTGATGAGCTGGTTGAAATAAAAGACCCGATTCCGCCGGAAATTTTGGAAGAGCATAATTTTCCCGAAATAAACGAAGCGCTTAGGCAGGTTCATTTTCCCGATAAGATAGAGGAAGCGAAGGCGGCAAAAAAACGTTTCGCTTTTGAAGATTTGTTTTTTCTCCAGCTTGTGAATATTCGCCAAAGACTGAAACTTTCAAAAGAAAAAGCCAGGAGTTTTAAAATGGATGCGGGTTATGTGAAGTCGCTTTTGGATACCTTGCCGTTTGAAATTACCAAGAGCCAGAAAGAATCGTTGGTTGAAATTCTGAAAGACCTGGAGGAGCCGCATCCGATGAATAGATTGTTGCAGGGAGATGTGGGTTCGGGAAAAACAATCGTGGCCGCGATTGCCGGCATGGTCGTGGCAAGAGGGAATTCTCAAGCCGCCTTTATGGCGCCTACGGAAGTTTTGGCAAGGCAACATTATAAAACATTCAATAAGTTTTTCCCGAATTTCAATAAGGGTGTGGCGCTTCTCACCTCCGCCGAAACAAGGGTTTTTTACGGCGATGATTTGGAGAGCGTAATTACGAAGCCGGAATTAGTCAAAAAAATAGCGAAAGGCGAAGTTAAAATAATAGTCGGCACCCACGCGCTCATTTCCGCCTCTGGCAGATCTCCCGAAGGGAGACAGAAAAAAATCAGGTTCAAAGATCTGGCTTTTGTTGTTATAGACGAACAACATCGGTTCGGGGTTCGCCAGCGCGCGGAGCTGATCGGGAATAATGAATCGAGAATTAAGAATAAAGAATCCGATAAGGACAAAAAAGAAAAATCCGTAATTCATAATTCATCACTCATAATTCCTCACTTCTTGAGTATGTCTGCGACTCCTATTCCGCGCACACTTTCAATGACGCTTTTTGGAAACTTGGATTTGTCTATAATAAGCGAATTACCCAAAGGCAGAAAGGAAATTATCACAAGAATCGTGGCGCCGGAAAACAGAGGGAACGCGTATGCTTTCATCCGCGGCCAGGTGAAAAAAGGTCGTCAGGTTTTTGTGATTTGTCCGAGAATCGAACCAACGACCAACGACTTACAACAAACGACAAATGAAAATCCAGTTCTTACTCCGAGGCAAAAATCCCTCCTGGATATTAAAAGCGTTAAGGAGGAATATGAAAAGCTCAAAAAAATAATTTTTCCGGATTTAAGAATCACAATGCTTCACGGGAAAATGAAGGCGAATGATAAGGCAAAAATAATGGATGATTTCCGGGCGGGCAAAAATGATGTTTTGGTTTCGACTTCTGTTGTTGAGGTTGGGGTTGATGTGCCGAATGCGACCATCATGATGATTGAGGGCGCTGACAGGTTTGGCCTGGCGCAACTTTACCAGTTTCGCGGCCGGGTCGGCAGGGGAGAGCACCAATCTTTCTGTCTTTTATTCGCCGATTCTCCCGCCGAAACGGTTCGGGAAAGATTGGATTCTTTGATTGAAGCAAAAAATGGTTTTGAGCTTGCCGAAAAGGATTTGGAACTTAGAGGTCCCGGAGAATTTCTGGGAGATTCTCAGACCGGTATGCCGGACTTGGCGATGAAAGCGGTCCAAAATCCGGAATTGGTGAAAAAAGCCAGAGCGGCGGCAGAGAAAATTTTGAAC
>JAPLZW010000006.1 GCA_026394835.1 Candidatus Wolfebacteria bacterium | reverse complement strand
AAATTTCCTTTGTAATAATTGGAGAGGGCACATGCGATTTACGGATCGCATTTTCTATCCAATCCTGATTTTGCCAAATGAAATCCGAAATTGCCTTATGATTTACAAATGGATGGGCGCTCACCCTCACCGTGCCATCTTTCTTGACAGCTAGTTTAACATTACGGCTCCGGTGATTTGGTTTGTAGTCAACTTTCCACGGAAATTCTGTGAACTCCATTGATTGAAAATATCAGTTAAATCTCAAAAAGGCAAAGTTGAAACATACTATTATTAGAGCTATCCTTAAATACGGAGGGGATACTGAATCAAAACAAAACACATTTTTTGATAATAATCGGGGTTTTTGCTTTGCTTATTTTATTGATAGGTGGATATTTTGTTATCCAGTCGGCAAACAAAGAAGACGTCCCTGATATCACTAAAATAATTACTCCAACACCAACTCTGACACCAACAGTTTCACCAACTACAATTAATCTAAAAACCTATGTAAATACTCATCTTGATTTTACTTTTAAATATCCTGCTAGTTATACTTACGAACAAAGTACTTATACATCAGAAGAGTGGAATAAGTATCGAAGTTTCAGCGTCACATTCAAGCCGGTTGATTTTGCTGTCGAAACCAATGCTACTGCCTCCCTGTCTATTCTAACCCATGCTTTCGAGGGTTATACCAAGCTAGCCACAGACAAAGTCACCGTAGATGGTGTAGAAGCTATCAAAGAAACTTGGCAGACTGACGCAACCGGTGTTGAGCTTTATAAAGAACCTATGAAAATAATTGATATCAAATTTACCAAAAATTCGGATGTTTATGTTGTCTTCTTTAATTACAAAGTGGCGGATGAAAAAATAGAATTGGCAAATTTCAATAACATCCTAACCAGTTTTAAATTCATCGTTCCCACTCCTACCCCAACTCCTTAGATAAAAGAAAAAGAGGCCCTAGGGCCTCTTCTGTCGTTTTAGTGCTTCTCGTCTTTGAGCCGCGTATATACAACCTATAGTGCATGTTCCGCAGAGGTGACATATTAGTTGTCCACACTTACAACGTGTGTCATATCTTGAATCAATCACCTGTTGCTTGCAACCACGACAACTGTTGATATACCATTTTTTACGGCATTTCTCACATTGAGCGTCACAGCCGACACTTCTAAAAGCTGGTGTTAAAACAGCCTTACCGCCGCACCTACACTTATCTTGGGGCGTCCTTATAATTGCCAAGGAAACCACCTCCTAATAAAAGTACGCTATAAAATAGCGTCTAAATTGTATGCTTATTTAACCGAAAAGTCAATCAACAAATGATTCTGATACCAAGTGAATCGCCCCACAGGTGTGGGGCGAATTGGGCAATCATTTCTTTTCTTCTTCAGGCGGGAAGTCACCGAGTTGGTCTGAATCAATGCCGTTTCGTAAGCAGTAGTCAAGCATTACTGACGCCAACCGGCCGATGGGTTCCTGTTCACAGAGATGGTAGCTTTTCACCCAAGCTCTCTTGGCGGCTTTAACGCATTTTTCGGTTAGTTTCTCCATCTCCTCGATGTTTGACGGCATAAAAACCTCCTTCAAGTTTGCTGAACGTAGTATACCCAATATCGAATAATACATCAATAGTTATTACCGAGAAGAATAGAATGTAATGAAGCGGACCCGACCGGATTCGAACCGGCGATCTCCTCCGTGACAGGGAGGCACTTTAAACCAGCTAAGCTACGCCCGCATAGAGAATATTGTATATTTTCTATGAATTTATTTCAACTTCTGCGCCAATTCTTTGAATTTTTTGCCTCTGTCCGCGTAATCTTTAAACATATCAAAACTGGCGGCAGCAGGGGAAAACAGAATGATAATTGGGGAATTGGCGAATTGGAGGGTTAGATTTTTGGCGGTTTTGTGGGCGAAATTGACGGCGGTTTTTAAATCTTTGGCGAATACGATTCGTGCCTTGCTTCCGGCTATTTGTTTTCTAATTTTATTTTTATTTTCACCGAAAAGGATTACTAATTTAGTGTTTGAGCTTTTCAGCGTTTTAGCAAGCGGGGAGTAATCAAGTCCTTTGTCTTTTCCACCGGCAATTAAAATATTCGGTTCTTTGAAAGCGCTTATGGCTGCAGTGGTTGTCTGCGGGTTAGTCGAAGCGGAATCGTTATAAAAGCTGATATTTTTGATTTTTTTCACGAATTCCAGCCGGTGCTCGTTGCCTTTAAAATTTTTAATTATTTCGGCAACTTTTTCTTTTGAACAGCTGAAAGATAAAGCGACCGCAGCAGCCATAGCGGAATTTTTTAAATTATGCTCACCGGGCATTTTTGAAATGTATTGAAAATGTTTTGGATTAACGGCGATTTTTTTACCTT
>JAPLZW010000039.1 GCA_026394835.1 Candidatus Wolfebacteria bacterium | reverse complement strand
GAAAGAAGGTTTATGTATTCCGACTTCGTAGTGATACTTGATTCTCTCACGCTCCCGGTCGTCTAACTCTCGGCCGCCCCTGTTTGTAAGCGCCTTCTCAAGATTAGGCGCAAAAGTGAAAACATGAATTTTAGTATCAATACCTTTTAAGCCGGACATGACATACTCATAATTTTTTTGAGATAGCGGATAAGGGATAATTACATTCAGTCCCCTCTTTGAGAAATTCCTGATTACCGAAACAGCATTTTCAAGATTAATGGGAACAGCCTGATTGATAGGCATCCAGCCAATCATGTCCCGGAGCGTATCAATTTCCACTAAGGCAACATTTGGAATCCTCTTGGCTAAAATTTTAGCTACCGTAGATTTGCCCGCGTTAATTGACCCGTTAAGAAATATGATCATAACCCTATTCTGAATACATTAAAAATTAGCAAAGATTTTTTTATTTTCCGAGTCTATTCTTATCGGTTTCCCGTGAGGAAGCGCGATTTGCGGGTCGGTGTGTCCGATATCAAAATTTTGTATTACCGGCACCGAATGATTATATTCTCTGATTGTTTTTAGAATAACTTCTCTTTGAGACTCGCGATATTCTTTTTTATCTTCCATGGAATTTTGCTTATTAAATTCCCATGCCTTGGGACGCCCCACGATCACCGCCCTTGCTCTCTTCAAAATTCCCCGCTCGCCAAGCGCCCGATAAACTCTACGGACATAATCCGCGGAAGGAATTCCTTCTGATGTTTCCGCAAACAATATTATATCCTCAAAATTATCTAGCGAGGGAATCCGTATATTATGCCTTAAAAGTTCATCAATTGATTCCAGGCAACCGCCCCAAGTGATGCCATTCGCATTTTGAGTCCCATCCCAAATCCATCCCTCATTTTTTTCATATACCCGCGTTTTCTCCAAATTTGCCGGGTTATCCCAATTAAGTCCAATATCATTATATATATCGCTTGATTTTAGCTCATATTCACCTTCGTCGAAAAATGCTCGCTTAAGATATTCAATCGTATACGCATCCATTCGCCCCTGCATTGCGAACTGAGTGAAAAATGATGCTCCATAGTATGAAGGGATACCATTCAACCAAAGAAAATTCTCAAAATGAGTATTGTCGCTGTATCCCAAAAATGGTTTTGGGTTATTTACAAAAGGCGCCGAGGGAAGATTTTTAATATAGGTCACCTGGTCATCTCCACCCAAAGAAGCAATAACCGCTTTTATCTCTTTGTTTTCAAAAGCGTCAATCAAATCTTTTGACCTTTCTTCTTTTGAGGCGCCTATCTTTTTGGTTGCCGGAAAATCAACCGGCTCCAAGCCGAAAATTTCCATTAAACGCTTTTTGCCGAGTTCATAAACATGGGGCCATTTTCCGGGAGCGGCAAAAGACGGCGATAAAATCGCCACCTTATCGCCTTTCTTTAGTTTGTTGAGTTTTATAAAGTTCATATTAAAATTATAAACTAAATACGCTGAAAATCTATAAACCATTACGCCCCTTTACGACAATATAAAAAATAAAAAAAGTGTATCGCGGATTCCGAAGAATCGCGATACGCCCGGAAGATTTGGCACCGGCGACAGGACTTGAACCTGAAAAAAGTCCGAGCTTAGGTCACTAAGTTGATTTTTAAGTAAAAAAATGGGGGTCAGCGAGCTACTCGCCTTCCCCCTAGATCTCCGTAACGATTCATCACCTTACTTACCCTTCTTCGGCTTCTGGCGAATCGTAATGGCGGAAATCCGCTTTGCGTCCAAGACGGCCTTACACTTAGACATGATCCTCACCCCCCTTCTGTTAGGAATTCCGCGAATGGAGAGATGACCTCGATATGATTCTCTCCTTCCGGGAAAACTGATATTCCACGAACCCTGATGTGTAAATCCCAAATAGACTGAAGGGTTTCCAATGACGTAAGATTCATAATCCTACGCACTCGGTC
>JAPLZW010000048.1 GCA_026394835.1 Candidatus Wolfebacteria bacterium | reverse complement strand
TCCCCAAAAATCAACTGGTGAAGTAAAGCTAAAATATATTCTCGCGATTTTGAATTCTAATCTGGGAACATGGTATTTTACCGCCATTCAGCCAAGGAAAGGGAAATTATTTGCTGAAATCAAAATTAATCATTTAGCAGAAATTCCTATCGCAATAAAAAATAACCCTGAAGAAGTTATGAGGTTAACCGATAAGATGTTTGATCTAAGAAAGAAATTTTATAACGAAGAGAAAAACTCTGGCGAATGGGAACGTCTAAAATCAGAAATCGAAAAAACCGACAAAAAAATCGACGAAGAAGTATATAAACTTTACGGGTTGACGGAGGAGGAAATTAAGATAATTGAGAAATTTTAAACTCAAATGCGTAGGTGATTTAAAAAAGCTGGACTACGCATCCAGTTTTTTTAGATACTCTTTTAATTCATCTACGTAGTTTTGGTATTTGCCTTTCTTCCGTTGACCTTCGCCCTTGAATCCTAACTCTTTACGGTCCTCTATGAAATCGAGATTGATGGTGCATTCTTTTATATCCAGAAAATAAATAACCCTGTAGCCGCCGCTTTTACCTTTATTGCTGTCCGGATTAGGGATACCAGCCGCCCATGCCTCGTAGCGATTTTTGGGTGAGCGGTAAACCAGTTTTTGGCGGGAAAGTTCAAAACGGCTTACGGTTGGCGCCCATGATTTAATGGCTTCACGAACCGTAACAGAAATACAGAGTTTTTCGCACATCCGCACAAATTGTTCTCGTTCAACGTAAATCCACGACATAGGCGCGACATGTTATTTCTTAAATAATTCAATGTCGCGCGAATAGGAGTAGTCCACAATTTCGTATGGCTTCGAATAAAACCATGGAGCTTCAAGATGTGTTTGCGCGACAATTTTTTCCGTCGGCCAATTACCAAACTCATCGCAGATTTGTTTAAGAAGTTTTTTTTGTTCCGGCGCGAATACTGATTCATCTAACTTTTTTGGGTTTTTGAGCTCAAACTGAATTAACTCTCCATCTTTAAAATCAACTGCTTCAGTATCAATTGCCCCCTCGTCTTTAAGTACCGCAAGGATCTCGTCAATGCGTGAAGGCACCGGACCGTATCCTTGGTGGATGTAAACATCGCCGGTGACAGAATTTTTATGGTCGCGGAAATAAACAAAATCAAGATAATACAATAACTTGTTTAATTTAGTGGCGTGTAAATACTGATTATTGCAGTATTTTATAAAATATAAGACAGCGTTTTTATATAAACGCACGTCTATTTTGGAACGCATTTTTGAGTCCATATCCATTATTATGATATCACGATAGTATATAATACAATAGTGAATACCACCTATATTATACGATTATTCCTTCAAAATGTTGTATCTAAGCGGTTTTTCGCGATACTAAGTGTTTAGATATAAATATCAATATTCCCGAAAAATTTTATTACGAAAAGGAGGTATTCAGAAAGCGAAAATCCCGCTTTTGGCGGGACCGCGTGATTAGTAGGCTTGCGCCTACCTTTGTAATATATAATAGCGGCTTACAAAAAGCAACTGTGGAAAACTAAGCCTTTCCTGAGGGCTTATTTAATGCCTTTTATTGACAATCAAACCCTTATTCCCTATAATTCGCGGATGTAATTAGCGGAGTAATTAGTAATTAGGTAAATAGGATTTCCGAAAATACCTAGCTACTAACTACTATCTACTAACTACTTTTAAACCTATGATTATCACAACCAAAAAAACCATCTCGCCTATGGCGAATCTGATTAAGTCGGAAACCGACTTGATTTCGTTTTTGAAGCCCGGAGATTTGGCGGAAGCCAAGCTTTTAAAAAGGACCGGACGCAAAGTATATTTTGATTTGGGCAAATTCGGCACCGGCATTGTTTACGGCATAGAGCTTCAGAACGCCAAAAGCCTTATCAGGAATTTTGAAATGGGCCAGGCGGTGAGCGCGAAAGTAGTGGACTTGGACGGCGAGGAAGGACTCGTGGAATTGTCTTTGGCGGGAGCTCACAGGCAGAAAAATTGGCAGGAAATTAAAGACGCGAGGGATACGAATGAGGCGATAACCCTGAAAATCACCGGCGCGAACAGCGGCGGCTTAATCGCGGATATGAGCGGCATGAAAGCGTTTTTGCCGGTTTCGCAATTGGCTTCAAACCACTATCCGAGAGTCCAAGATGCGGACAAGTCCAAAATTTTGGAAGAATTAAAAAAACTCGTGGGTGAAGAATTGAAGGTGAAAATTCTTGATTTCAATCCGCGTCTCAATAAATTAATCATTTCCGAAAAAGAGGCCATCGGCCAGAACATGAAAGAACTCGTGGCCGCTTACAAAGTCGGCGACCTGGTTGATGTGATTGTTTCGGGCGTGGCTGACTTCGGCGCTTTTGTGAGGTTCACCGACAACCCGGCGATTGAAGGCTTGATTCATATCTCCGAGCTTGACCATAAGCTTATAGAAAATCCGAAAGAAATCGTGAAAGTTGACGAAGCCATCAAGGCTAAAATTATAGACATTAAAGACGGCCAGGTTTCGCTTTCCCTGAAGGCTCTCAAAGAAAATCCGTGGGACAAAGCGGGAGAGAAATTCAAAGAAGGCGAGGAAGTTTCGGGTAAGCTTTACAAATTCAATCCGTTCGGCGCGTATATTTCCCTGGATAACGACTTCCACGGCTTGCTCCACGTTTCCGAATTCGGTTCCATTGAAGAAATGAAAAAGCAGCTTGAGCCCGACAAAAAATACCAATTCACGATTGAATCTTTGAGGCCCGAAGAAAAAAGGATTATCCTTAAACTTAAGAAGTAAGGGCTTTCTCTCCGACCTTGCGTCGGAGTAAGAAAACCTTACCCGCCTAAGTTTTTTGCTCCGCAAAAATTTTGGCGGGTGCTCGCGGTTGTGGTAAAATTTATCGTATTGGTCATTCAGCCATCGTATCTCTTTTAAATATTAAAATCGTATTATTTAGAGACAAATGAAAACTTTAACCAAAAATATTCTCTGGGCGGTTATCACTTTTCTCGTGATAACAACCGCGTTTTCCATATTCTATTCCGAGCAGAAAAAACCGCAGGTCCTTACGATCGACCAAGTGGCGCAAAAAATAAACGCCAACCAGGTTTCTAAAATTACGGTCAGCGGCACGAACGTTGATATTCATTTGAAAGATAACTCGGAAGCGGTTTCAACCAAGGAAGCCGAAACCGGGCTTATTGAAACCCTGAAGAGTTATGGTGTTTCTAATGATGCGCTCCAAAAAGTGAATTTCGACGTCCAGAGCGATTCGGGCTGGAGCTACTGGATGAGTATTCTGATTCCTTCCATCCTGCCTCTTATAATCATCGGATTCTTTTTCTGGATAATGTTCCGGCAGGCGAAAACCGGCATGAGCCAGGCATTCACTTTCGGCAAGGCCAATATAAAACTTTTCACCCATTTCAAAGACCGGGTGATGTTTTCGGATGTGGCGGGATTAAAAGAAGCGAAGCAAGAGCTGATTGAAGTTGTGGATTTTTTGAAAAATCCAAAGAAATATCTGGATATCGGCGCGCGGATTCCGAGAGGTGTTTTGCTTTTAGGCAGTCCGGGCACGGGTAAAACCTTGCTTGCGCGGGCGATTGCCGGCGAAGGCAATGTGCCGTTTTTCCATATGTCGGGCTCGGAATTCGTGGAAATGTTCGTGGGTGTGGGCTCAAGCCGGGTGCGGGACTTGTTTGATACGGCGAAACGCGCCGCTCCTTGTATCATTTTTATTGATGAAATTGACGCTATCGGCCGCGAGCGCGGCGCCGGCATCGGCGGCGGGCATGACGAGAGAGAACAGACACTAAACCAGATTTTGGTTGAAATGGACGGCTTTGAGAGAGATACGAAAGTAATTGTGGTCGCGGCAACCAACAGGCCTGATGTTTTGGACGCGGCTTTGCTCCGGCCCGGACGTTTTGACCGCCGGGTGATATTGGAACTGCCCGACATCAATGACCGCGAAGAAGTTTTAAAAATCCACAGCAAAGGAAAATTATTGGCAAAGGATATGAATTTAAGGAAAGTCGCAGAGCGCACGCCGGGATTTTCCGGGGCCGATCTCGCTAACCTGATGAACGAAGCGGCGATTCTGGCAGCCCGGAAAAACCAAAAAGAAATTAATCAGCAGGATATCTTGGAGTCCGTTGAAAAAGTTTTACTGGGGCCGGAACGGAGAAGCAGGGCATTATCAAATAAAGAAAAAGAAATTACCGCTTATCATGAAGCCGGGCATGCTTTGGTCACGGCGAGCCTCAAAGGCTCTGACCCCGTCCACAAAGTTTCGATTGTGGCTCGCGGCAGGGCCGGAGGCTATACATTAAAACTGCCGCTTGAAGAAACCCATCTGCGGACCAAATCGCAATTCTTGAACGATCTCGCGATTCTTCTCGGGGGTTATGTTTCCGAAGGAATTAATTTCAAAGATATCTCAACCGGCGCTTCCAATGATTTGCAGGTTGCGTCGGACTTGGCTCGGAGCCTGGTCACGAGGTACGGGATGAGCGAAAAAATGGGGCCCGTAACTTACGGCAAAACAGAAGAAATGGTTTTTCTGGGAAGGGAGCTGACAACGCAGAAAAATTATTCTGAAAGGATCGCTTCGGAGATTGACGCGGAGGTCACGGCTTTTATCCAGAGGGCTTTGAGGGCAACGCGGAAAATTATCACTTCGCGCGGAAATGTATTGAAAGCCATTGCCGATAAATTGATGGAAAAAGAAACTCTTGAGCAGGAAGAATTTAAAAAGATAGTGGATGCTTTTAAGCTGAGGCCGCTCGTAGTTTAGAATCTAGTAAATAGAAAATAGAATCTAGAATTTAATGGTCACGGATTGGGATTTGGCGATTTGATTCGCGGGGATTTTTGTTTTAGATTTACGGTATGTGGGGCGTGTAGTTCAGTGGTAGAACGCCGCTCTTATAAAGCGGAAGTCGATGGTCCGATCCCATCCACGCCCACCCGCTAATCAAACCTTATCTCAAACCTGTACATTCCCATTCCGCAGAACGCGTTTAGGACGGTTCCTTTTTGCTGCGGGGGAATATTGATGGATGTTTCTCCTGTCGTAGGCAGGGCTGTTTGGTAATTCATACTTGGAATTCTGATGATGGAAGAACAGTCGAAGGTATTGTTGGTTCTGATTTTTATGACAGTTGGCACGCCGGCCTTGGCCAAAGTTTCTCTCGGTGAATATCCGCCTTTCGCCGAAATTTCAATGATCTGATTGCCGGTCGCGTCAATATTAATATTGGAAATAGATTCTCCTGTTACCGCGTTCGCGGCGTTGTTGGTTGCCGGGTTGCCGGAGGTGAATATTATCGCTCCGCCGATTATTCCTCCTGCCATTATAATTGCCCAAATGATTTTTTTATCCATATTTAAAAAGTAAAAATCGGATTAATTATCCCGTTCGCGGCTAGAATAGCCTGGAAGCTGTAGAGCGCCAAGACTATGACCACGATGCCGGCGGCTTTCATTAATACGGAGGAATACTCCTTTTTGATGCCGGCGAACCCGAATGATATGAGAGCCAGGACAGGCAAGGTGCCGAGACTGAAGAGGAGCATTATAAGCCCGCCCCTCACGAAGCTGCCCGAAGAAAGCGCATAGAGCTGCATAGATTGAGTGAACCCGCAAGGAAGAAAAAACGTTCCCGCGCCGATAAGGGCGGGAGCGATGGCGGTTGAGATTGTTCTGTGTTTCATTACGAGCCGGGAAATGCTTTTGGGCATCGTGACGCTGAATTTTTTTACTGAATGAAATATGTCTAAAAGATTAATGCCCAGAATTACCATTACAATGCTGACAATAAGATTTAGGATGAAGCTGAATTCTGAATTTGCCCGCAATCCCGAACCAAGCGCTCCCACGATGCCTCCCAAAATAAAAAATCCTCCCATTCTTCCGGCATGAAAAAGGGTCTGGGGTTTCCACCTCTCTCCGGTTTTGGCGTAATTCGCCGAGATAGAAAGGGTGAGGCCGCCCACAATCGCGAGGCAGGTTGAGACCGAGGCTACAAGTCCGATAAGAAACGGAACTAAAAGACTTCCTGTTGGCGCGTTTACAAAATTAACAAAACCGATCTTTTGAAGAGAATAAAAAATCGCGAGAAAAACCATCGCGGCTGGAATGGCGTAGTAAAAATCAGAAAGTTCCATGGATTTTTTTTGCTTTTCCATTGATAATGTGTAGCCGTGGGGCTTTATATGCCGGCTTAATTCTTCGGCAATCGCTTCGGCATTTGCGCCCTTAAAATCACCTTCAATTTTTACCGTGTTGTTGCCAAGGACCGCTTTAATATTTGAAACTCCGCTAACTTTCGAGAGAGTCTCTTCTATTAAAAGCGCGCAGGAATGGCAATGCATGCCGTTTGCGTGAAAAAGATATTTTTGCGATGCGTTATCCATAATTAGAATTTAATATTTTTCAATCTTAACGAGTTTAAGACCACAGACAAAGAACTAAAAGCCATCGCCGCTCCGGCAAGCATCGGGTTCAAAAGCGTGTGGGAGAGGGGATATAAAACTCCGGCCGCAACCGGTATCAAGGCGGTGTTATAGGCGTAAGCCCAAAAAAGATTTTGCTTGATATTCTTCAGTGTGTTTCTTGAAAGCAGTATGGATTTATAGATTCCCATCGGGTCGCCGGACGATAATGTGATGCCGGCCGATTCAATGGCGATATCCGTTCCCGTGCCGATGGCGATTCCGATGTTCGCCTGTGTGAGGGCCGGCGCGTCATTCACGCCATCTCCGACCATAGCCACGATTTTCCCTTTTTCCTGCAGATCTTTCACCTTTTTTGATTTTTCTTCGGGCAAAACCGAAGCCAGCACATTTTTGATGCCGACTTTTTCCGCTATCGCCCTCGCGGTTTTTTCGTTGTCGCCGGTCAGCATCCAAACCTCAATTCCCATGCCCTCCAGCTTGGCTACGGTTTCTCTGGCGGAATCCTTAAGCGTGTCGGCAACCATTATCATTCCCAAAACATTTTTATTATCAGAAAGGAAGAGTGTAGTTTCTCCCCGGCTTTCGTATTCTTCGCTCTTGGAAAGCGCCTCATTGTTTATCGGGATATTTTCGTCCGCCAGAAGTTTTTTATTACCGAAGAAATACTCTTTATCGTTTATTTTTCCTTTAATTCCCTTTCCGGCTATTTCTTTAAAATCCATTATTTTATTTAAAGAGATTTTTTTTGATTGCGCTTCTTTCAGGACTGCGGCGGATAACGGATGGGTGGAATTGTTTCCGAGAGATGCGGCGATGGAAATAATTTCTTCGGTTTTCAAATCGGAAAGCGGAATCACTTGCGTAACTGATGGTTCGCCTTTGGTTATGGTTCCGGTCTTATCAAGGACAACGGTGTTTATCCTGCCGGCGAATTCCAGTGATTGGGCGTTTCTGATAATGATGCCGTTTTGCGCTCCTTTGCCCGTGCCTGTGATGACTGCGATCGGAGTGGCTAACCCCAAGGCGCAAGGACAGGCAACCACAAGAACCGCGACGAAATTAACCAAGGCGTAAGTAAGCCATGGTTCGGGACCGAAAAGCATCCAAGTTATAAAAGTAATAATCGCGATTGTCATCACGATAGGCACAAAGACCTGTGTTATCCGGTCGGCCAGTTTTTGGATGGGCGCTTTTGAGGCCTGGGCTTCTTCCACGATTCTTATGATTTGGGCGAGGAAAGTATCATTGCCGATTTTAACGGCCATCATTCGCAACGAACCGCTTTTAAGGATAGTGGCGCCGATGACTTTATCTCCAGCTTTCTTGTCTATTGGAAGCGATTCGCCGGTGACCATTGATTCGTCGATTGAGCCCGCGCCTTCCGCGATAACTCCGTCAACGGGTATTTTTTCGCCTTGTTTTATGAATAGAACGTCCCCTATTTTTACTGCGGTTATTTCTATATCCTTGGTATCTCCATCCGCGCCGACAAGATGGGCGGTTTTTGCCTGGAGCTTTAATAACTTTTTAATCGCTTCGGAGGCCGAGCCTTTGGCTCTAGCTTCAAGATATTTGCCGAGAATTATAAAAACCGTGACAACAACCGCCACGTCAAAATATGGTTCAAATTTAAGAAGCGAAACAAGGCTTAGCTCCGGCACCAAATTCGCCAAAGCGATAATCAGGCTGAAAAAATAGGCGGCGCCCGTGCCCAAAACAACCAGGCTGTCCATGCCCGGCCTTAAATTTTTAAATTCGAAATAAGCTCCCCGCCAAAATTGCCTGCCAACCCAAAATTCCACCGGCGTGGCGAAAACCAACAGCGTAAGCAACGCCAAATTTTTCGGGATAAAAGAAATGTAAGAACCGCCGAAGCTCAGGATTATCGCTATGACGGAAGCAAAAATTCCGAATGTAAGCTTATTTTTAAGGGTTTTTATTTCGGCGTCGCTTTCGGCTTTGGCGTGGTCGTGTTCCGTTGACATGTCGTGGCCCATCGGCATATTCATATCGTTTGAAATGGCTTCGTAGCCGGTTTTCCGCACGGCTTCCACCAATGATTTGCTGTCTAATTCGCCTTCGTAATCCACAAAAAGTTTTTCCGACGCGAAATTGACATTGGCGCCGACTACTCCCGCCACCTTTTTTACGGCCCGTTCAATCGCGCTGGCGCAAGAGGCGCAGCTCATGCCTTTTATTTGGAATACTGTTTTCATTTTATTTTCTTTTAAGGCGGTAAACTTTAAGGATTTCTTTTTTGGCTTTTTCGATTTTGCCGGAGCGAATTTGGTCTATAGCGCAGGTTGCGAGGTGGTTCTCCAATATCGCGTCTTCAATGCTTGAGAGCGCGTTTTTCACCGCGGAAATCTGGGTGATAATATTGATACAATAGAGGTCTTTTTCTACCATATCTTCGAGTCCTCTGATTTGCCCCTCGGTGATTTTGAGCCGCCTGAGGAGTTTTGATTTGTGATTGGTATCGGTCATGAGGATAAGCTATACCCCCTGGGGGTATATGTCAAGGGATATATGTGGATAAAAAACGGAAGATGCCTTTTTCCCGGAATTATGGTATAAAAATTGTTATCGGGCGGCTAGCTCAGTTGGTTAGAGCGCTTCGTTTACACCGAAGAGGTCCGGAGTTCGAATCTTCGGCCGCCCACTATGAAATTCATCGCCGACCTGCATATTCATTCCAAATACAGCCGCGCCACGAGCCCCCAGATGACCTTGGAGGAACTTGACCGCTGGGCGCACGATAAAGGCATGGACGTAATGACGACCGGTGACTTCACTCATCCCGCCTGGATTAAGGAAATCAAGAATAAGCTTGAGCCCGCTGAGCCCGGGCTTTTTAAATTAAAAAAAGAATTCAAGCGCCCGACTATCCGCGGGGACGAATCGCAAACGCGTTTTATTCTTACAACCGAAGTCTCAAGCATATATTCGCGCGTATCTCCCAAAACCGGAATCAAAAGAGGCTATCGCGTTCATAATCTGATATTCGCTCCGGATATGGAAACCGTGGAAAAAATAAATATCCAGCTGGGCTGGGCGGGTAATATCATCTCCGACGGCCGGCCGATTCTGGGACTTGATAGCCGCGAGATCCTGAAAATCGCGATGGACGCGAACCCCAAGTCCGTGATTATTCCGGCCCATGCCTGGACGCCGTGGTTTTCGGTTTTCGGCTCAATGTCGGGATTTGACTCCATTGAAGAATGTTTCGGCGAATACGCGCAATACATTTTTGCGATTGAAACCGGATTATCCAGCGATCCCGCGATGAACTGGCGGTTTTCAAAACTGGACAACGTGGCTTTAATTTCCAACTCGGATTCGCATTCATTGCCCCGAATCGGCAGGGAGGCCAATATTTTTGATACGGAACTTTCTTATGGCGGGATTATTGAAGCTATAAAAAGCGGTTCGCCGAACAGACGCAAGGCAGCCGGAAAAGACGAGAAACCAAAATTTGTGGCAACAATTGAATTCTTTCCCGAAGAAGGCAAATATCACATAGACGGCCACAGGCTTTGCAATGTCCATATGGAGCCCGCGGAAACCAAAAAGATTAACGGTATTTGCCCTGTGTGCGGCAAGCCGCTTGTGATCGGAGTTTTAAACCGCGTGGAGGAATTAGCCGATAGGCCATTACCCAAACTGGAAGACGAGGGCTATATCCATAAATACGAAAACCGCGTTCCGTATTACAGTTTGGTGCCGCTGGACGAAGTGATTGCGAAAGCACTGGGCACGGTGGTTGCCTCCAAGAAAGTGAAAGTTGAATACGATAAATTAATCAGAGAATTCGGAGGCGAGTTCAATATTTTGATGGAGGCAGGTATTAATGATTTGGAAGGCAAGGTTCATGAAAAAGTGGTAAAGGGGATTGAGGCGATAAGAAAAGGGGAAATCAGATTTGACCCCGCGGGCTATGATGGCGAATACGGCCATATGATTTTCTTAAACGAAGCCGAAATCAAAGCCAAGGACTTAGTGAAGCAGCAAAGATTATTCTAGCTAAGCTTTCCTGATAATTTTTCCGCTTTCGCTGACACGGACTACTCCTTTTTTCCCTTGAGGAACTTTACCTCCGTGGGTATCGGCGGTTTTTTGATAGAAAATTGCCGCCGCCGTCATCGGGTCAACATTACCAAGATTTTTTACGCCCGAAGCGTGTTGGCCCGTTGTTCTTCTGTTCCCTTCCGGACTGAATTCAAATTTAGCATTCATTTCTCTGGCTGTGTTTCTGGGGTCTTGGCCTGTCGTCGCTCTTTCTTCGGCGATTTTTTGTTTTCTTTTTGAAATTCCCCCTCCGGGCTTTTTGTTATTTTTCTCTAGCAAGGCTAGTAAATCCAACAGAGACTCTATCTCTTCTTGCGGGTTTTGCCCATCATCTACTTCCAGGAGGACATTTTCAATCCTTTTTTCCGTATCCATCATCTTCTCAATTTCTTTTTTTATCTGCCAATACTTATTTTCTTTTTCTTGGCGGATTTGGCGTTCATAAAGATTTAATTTTGAAAAATCTCCCGCCAGTTGGGATTCCAGAGCCGTTATCTTCGGTTCAATGTCTTTTCTTGAAATTGATAAAATTTCGGCTAGCCGCCATAAGCCCTCTTTTTGGCTTTCCGTCGGTATATTTTCTTTCGGTTTTTCGCCAAATACCTCTGCCATCCTTTAATTCTATTAAATTAAAGAGGCTTTTTAAATAAGCGAAATCTATTGCCAAAAAACCTCTTTTCGGGCTACAATTCAGCAATTACAAATACTAGATTCTAATTACTAATTACTAATTGTCGCCATGTCTTTATCAATGAACGAATTAAAAAACGGGACCGTTATTAAAATCAATAACGACCCGTATATGATTTTAACTATTAATCATCTCCATGTAGGCAGGGGGAGTTCCTCGACTCAGGCGCGGCTCAAGAATTTAAGAACCGGCCAGGTTTTGGAGCGGAATTATAAACCGGCTGACGAGTTTGAAGAAGCCGAAGTGGAGAAAATGAAAGCCATGTTCCTTTACGAGAGTAGAGGCCAGTATTGGTTCAATGAATCCGGAAACCCGAAAAACCGTTTCTCTATGACGGCGGAAGAAATCGGCGAGCAGGCGCAGTTTTTAAAACCGAATTTGGATATAGTGGCTTTGCAGTTTGACGGCAAATTGATGGGTATAGAATTGCCGATAAAAGTTGATTATAAAGTTGTGGAAGCTCCGCCGGCGGTCAAAGGCAATACGGCGCAGGGCGGAACGAAAACCATTACCTTAGAGGGCGGAGCGAAAATCTCGGCTCCTCTTTTCGTGAATGAGGGCGATATCGTCCGCATAAACACGCAGCTCGGCGAATATACGGAGCGCGTGGAAAAATCTTAATTTATAAAAAATAACCGCTCCGATTTTGATCGGAGCGGGTTTCTGTATGCGTTCGCCTAACTCCTCCTTGTTGCCAGTTCAATCCACTGGGCTTTGAGGAGAGCCTCTTTTTGTCTCCCGAGAAGCTCGTCAATCTCCGTGCGGGATGGAAGAGGATAGTTCTCGGGGTTCTCAACGGAATCTCTGAAATTCAGCATGGCGTAGCGATATATTTTCGTTGCCATGCAGGGGTAGAACAATCCCAGAGATTTTTTGAATTCCGCCTTCCAGTCATATTCCTTTCCTTGGATGTCTTTCAGCGTTTTGATGGTCGCGTATTCCATCATCAAAAGAAGCAGAGATAAACGAAAGTCGGGATTACCCAGGAGCGTTCTGGTATTGGGGATGAAATTTGCCGCCATCACGCGTCTGGCATCGGGGAAAAACGTAATGGCCAATTTCCCGCATCTCATTATCGCCCCAATGAAACACGCGGCTTCTTCAGGGTTTAGCCTGACCGAATCTACGGAAGTTCTGCTTTTAGAATAATCCATGGGAGGTCTCCTTTTTGGGTTGTCAATTTGCGGTAAAATCATTATGCTGGGCATCATATGAACCGTCAAGGGAAAAAGAAAAAAGTCTTTATCGGTATGTCGGGCGGCGTAGATTCTTCGGTTGCCGCATATCTATTAAAAAAACAAGGCTACGATGTGGTCGGAGTTTTTATGCGTTCGTATAATCTTGACGGTTGCGCCGAGCGCGATGCCGAAGATGCCCGCCGGGTTGCCGAGAATATCGGCATTCCTTTTTATGCGTTTGATTTTGAAGAGGAATACAAAAAGAAAGTGGTGGAATATATGATTGACGGCTATCGCAGGGGAATCACTCCGAATCCCGACGTGATGTGCAACAAAGAAATTAAATTCGGAATTTTTTTGGAAAAAGCTTTAGAAATGGGCGCTGACTTTGTAGCGACCGGCCACTATGTTGGAATTAAGAAATATAAATTAAGAATTAAGGATAAAAAAGGCTCGCAATTCATAATTCATTATTCATTGTTCTCCGCTGCCGACAAAAACAAAGACCAGTCTTATTTTCTCTGGACTTTGACACAAGAACAGTTGAGGCGTTGTTTGTTTCCTCTCGGCAATCTTTTGAAATCCGAAGTGCGGGAAATCGCGAGGAAAGCCGGCTTGCCAACTGCGGAGAAAAAAGACTCGCAAGGGATTTGTTTCCTGGGTAAGGTGTCTTTGGAGGATTTTTTAAAGGATTACATTAAGGGAAAGCCGGGAGAAATTTTGGATATCAATGGCAAAAAAATCGGCGAGCATCAAGGCGCGCATTTTTATACCATCGGACAACGCCATGGCTTAGATTTGGGAGGTAAGAATTATGAATTAGGAACCAAAGGAAAAACCCAAACGAAGCCGCACTATATTGCCGGAAAAAATATCAAAACAAATACCATAATTGTTGCCGAGGGAGACAACAACCCGGCGCTTTACAGGAAAGAGATTGAATTAACAGATGTGAATTTTATAAATCCCGGTATCCATTCTCTAATTCGCGCGAATAAGCGAATAGATGTTCTGGTTCGTGTCCGTTATCGCCAGCCGCTTGTTTCTGCAATTTTATTGCTATCGGCCAAGGATAGT
This sequence comes from Candidatus Wolfebacteria bacterium, assembly GCA_026394835.1. Lineage (GTDB taxonomy): Bacteria > Patescibacteriota > Minisyncoccia > UBA6257 > UBA9933 > JAPLZW01. The sequence continues at coordinate 24,051 of JAPLZW010000048.1, read as the reverse complement.
ATCCGCATAAATCAGCAGTATCCGCATAAATCAGCGTACCGGATTATATTCGATAATCCGATAAAATTCGTCGCCCCCGGCCAATCCGCTGTTTTCTACTCAATATCCGGTGAAATGCTGGGCGGAGGGGTGATTATTTGATAATCCTGTAAAATCTGTATAATTTAACTATGGATAAATTTTCTCCGGAAATTCACAAATCCGATTTTAACGGCGATCACCGCGATAAAATTGAAGCCGGGGAATATGAAGACCAAACAGAGTTGGTTGATTCAAGCAGAAGGCTGGAAGAAATTGCGAAGATGAAAAAAGACACGAGCGTTGAAATTTACAGATTGAAAAGCTTGATTGCCGCCGGCGGCGGGAAAATAGAACCGTCCAAGAATTTTGAAGATGACCTCGTGAAACTGTCCAAAACGATAGAAGCTTTAATGGCGGAAGAGTCGGAAATCCGCAGAAATCTCACGGAATTAAATTAATATAATTATTCAATTTATTTATGGAAAGGTTAGGAAATTTCTCGGGGTATGAGGATGATAAAAAGATTAAAGAAGACCAGTTAGCTCTTGATGAAATCGGGCGGCAGATCAGGGAATTGGAAATTTTGATTAATAAAAAAAGATTATCCCTTCGCTCCGCCAACCCCGGTTCCATAGAAGAGCTGGCGCCGGACATAGAGAATTTATCAATCCTAGAGAGAAGGCTTAAGGACTTAGGTCGTAGAAAAACTAATCTGGAAGGTGGAACGATGGGGGCGGATTAGCGTTCTAATCCAATCAAAATGCTTTTTACCGGAAAGGGCGACAAAGGGGATACTTCTGCTTTCGGCTGCGACCAGCGGTTTATGAAAAGTTCGGATTTGACAGAAGCTTTAGGCGCGGTTGATGAGATTAACTCGCTGGTCGGCTTTTGCAAGGCAAAATCCGAAGATTTAAGATTTAAGATTTATGATTTAAGAATCTATGATGCGTTGGAGCAGGCCCAGCAGGACTTGTTTATCATCCAAGCCAACCTGGCGGGCGCGGACAAAAGACTTTCTCCGGAAAAAATAAAAAATCTCGAAAATATCATTAATGAAGTTGAAAAAGAACTGCCGAAAATAAAAACTTTTTTCCTTTCCGGCGGAACGGAGATCGGTTCTCTCCTTGATTACGCGAGAGCGGTCGCGAGAAGAGCCGAACGCCGGATAGTAAAGCTTTCCGGCAGCGGCAAGATTGACGGCGAAATTCTGGCCTACATGAACAGGCTTTCTTCTTTTCTCTATGCCATGGCCAGGTTTGTAAATTTTAAATCCGGCGCGAAAGAGAAGCCGCCAAAATATTGATGAAGATTCACGACGTAGCTTTTTACTTCTGCGGATTTTTTCTTTTGGGAATCTTCATTTATAGCTTAAGATTCAGCTACGAAATAATATTTATGTTAACCGCTTTGCTCGCGGTTTTATTTTTATTTGTCGCGGCGGTTTTCTCAAAAAGAAAACTTTTCTGGATGTCTTGCTTGTCTTTAGCTATTATCATCGGCTCGCTTTACGCCGGGTTTTGCGATTTCATCCAAAAAGAAAATTTCAATGTTGTTTTCGGCAAGAAGATTAATTTTTCTGGCGTAGTAATAAACAATCCTGAAAGAGGAGAAAGCCGGCAATTCACGATAAAGTTAAGCGAACCCTACTCGGGGAATATTTTAGTTAAGCTTCCATTATATCCGGCTTTTAACTATGGAGACCTTATAAATTTTGAAGGGGTGGTAAAAAGCCCCGAACCCCAAGAATACGCGGATTATCTCGCCAAAAACAGGATCTTCGGCATATCCAACTCTCCCGAAGCTAATTTTGTTTCAGCAGGCAATGCTTCTTATATAAAAACAGCGCTCTTCCGGATAAGAAACGGGATTGTGGCTAATTTCCAGAAAGTTTTGCCAACTGAAGAAGCCGCTCTTTTGGAAGGGCTTACGGTCGGCGAGCGCGCGGAATTTTCCCAAGAATTCAAAGATGCTATGAGCAAGAGCGGCACGACTCACATGGTCGCGCTTTCGGGATACAATATTTCAATAATCGTTCTTGCGGTTTCTTCTTTATTTGCTTATTTTTTGTCCCGCCGGATGACTTTTTATCTCACCGTTTTGGTGATATTGGCGTTTGTTGTCATGGCCGGAGCCGAAGCATCGGTTGTTAGAGCCGCTATTATGGGATTTTTAATTTTACTCGCGAGCCAGATTGGCCGGGTTTACGGGATGCGGAACGCCATGATTTTGGCGGCCTTTTTAATGGCAATCGTGAATCCCAGGGTTTTAAAATTTGATGCCGGGTTCCAGCTGTCTTTTTTGGCTCTCTTGGGATTGGTTTACTTGTCTCCAGCCATAAGAAAATTATTTAACTTCAAGGAAGATGCGGGAGTCTTGGGCTGGCGCGAGAATTTTATTACCACTACTTCCGCCCAGCTTGCCGTTATGCCTCTCCTTATAATAAACTTCTCCAAAATTTCTTTTGTTTCTCTCGCGGCCAATATATTGATTTTGGAGACTATCCCCATCACAACGTTTTTCGGGTTCATTGTCGGCTTCTTGGGATTTATTTCTTACCGTCTTTCTTTTATTTTCAGCTGGCTTGCCGGAATTTTTTTGGTTTACCAGATTTTTATAATCAGATTGTTTGGCAGCTTCGGGAGCGTGGAGGTCGGGTCCTTAAGTCCCGTCTTTGTGGCCGTCTATTATATTTTGATAATCGCTTTCATTTTATATAATAAAATTAAATGAAAGGATTATCTTTTGCGGCAACAATATTCTTTTGTCTGATTATCCTTGATACTTTTATCTGGGGACAGATTTTCTTTGCCGGACCCGCCAAAAACGCGGAAATTTACGGCTTGGACGTGGGGCAAGGGGATTCAGAGCTCGTTGTTTTACCGGGCAACGTGAAGATTTTGATTGATGGGGGGCCGGATAACAGTATTTTAGGCAATTTATCTTCGGTTTTTGGTTCCGCAGACCGCTATATTGATTTAGTCGTGATGTCTCATCCGCAGATGGATCACTTTATGGGATTGATTGACGTTTTAAAAAGATATAGGATTGGCGCGTTTATTTACAACGGGCAAACCGGTGTCGCTCCGAGCTTTAAAGATTTGGCAAACGCTATCCAAGAAAATAAAATTCCGGCTGTGGCGGTCCGGGAGGGCGACAAAATAATTTCCGGAGAAAATCGTTTGGATATTTTATCGCCGTCTCTCGCGGATTTGAAAAATAAGGATGTTAACCTCGGCGCTTTGGTCTTGGAATTATTTTCCGCGGGCAAGAAGGCGTTATTTACCGCCGATATTGATTCCGGCATTGAAAAGAAATTGGTCCAAAAATACGACTTGGACGTGGATGTTTTAAAAGTCGGGCATCACGGTTCTAAATTTTCTTCGTCAAATGAATTTTTGAAAGCCGCAACGCCTATAATTTCTTTCATTGAAGTCGGGGCGAAAAACACTTACGGCCATCCGACGGCGGAAGCTCTGAAAAGAATTACGGATGCGGGTTCGCAGATATTCCGGACGGATAAAAACGGTTTGATTAAAATAGATTTAACCAGCGCGGAAATTAAAGTCTGGGACGAGAGATAAAATCGCTCAGTTCTTTGGTTTTTTCTTCCAGTAATTTTCCGGAAAGTGTTTCCAGATTTAGCCTGATAAGGGGTTCTGTGTTTGAGGCTCTGACATTAAACCAATAATTTTTAAACCTGAAAGTTAATCCGTCCAAATTGCTTGTTTTGAGGGCTTTTGAAGAATAACTTTTCTTAATTTCTTTCATTAATTTTTCGCTATTTTTTACACGGAAATTAGTTTCCGGAATGTGGTAAAAAACAGGGAGGAAGTCAACAAATTGAGACAAAGGGTAAGGCAGCTCGGATACCGCGTTTATGACGTTAATAGCCGCTAAAATCCCCGCATCCCTGTAGAAGAATTTTTTAAAATAATAATGGGCGGAGTGCTCGGCTCCGAAATCGGAATCAGTCTCTTTCATGGTTTTCATCATAAAGTAATGGCCGACTCTTGATTCAATAATTTTCTTCCCGGGCATTTCTTTGGGAATGTTCCGCACGAGCAATCCCGTCGGTTCATTTATAACGATTTTTACCGGCTTCAAATAGGAGACAAGCAGCCTGGCTATGCTGTCCGGGTTCACCATCCTTCCCTTGTTGTCGGTAAAAAAAACCCTATCGCCATCAGCATCGAAAATAAATCCAAAATCAGCTTTCTGTTTTTTTACTTCCGTTTGCAGCTGGTTTGTGGCGCCAAGAATCATCGGGTTTGGCCCGTGCCCGGGGAAATTGCCATCAGGTTTTGCATTCAGGTAAAAAGGAGACACTGATTTGTTTTTTGAAAAAACTTTTTTCAGCACCATGCCGGTGGCTCCGTTGGACGCATCCATGACGATTTTAACCGGCTTGCGCGGTTCCAGGGATTTCTTCAAGAAATCGGCGTACAACTTCAGATAGTCCATGTTATTGGTTCCCGGTTATTAACTCCAAAACTTCTTTACCGCTTATGGGGAATGCCCCTTCTTTTACCATTTTTAAGCCATTATATTCTTTGGGATTATGCGAAGCGGTAACCATTATGCCCCGATTGGCCTTAAATTGATTTACCAAGAAATAGAACATGGGCGTGGTTACGACGCCTACCGGCACCACTTCGCCGTTAAATGATTTAAGGGCGTCAAGGGCGGCTTTACACAAAGAGAAAGAGCTTGCTCTTACGTCGCAGCCGATAATTATTTTCCCCTTTTTAATAGACTTGGCGATTGTCTCTGTTATCCTCGCAACAGTCGCTTCGTTTATCTCTTCGGGATATTTCCCCCTTATGTCGTAAGCTTTAAAAATGGCTATATTCATTAATTGAATTTTACCTGATTTCGTAGTAAATTTAAAATGCCTTAAGAAAATTTCGGCCTGTTTAAATTTTGTGTTGTAATTTTTGATAATGTCCCGCAAAAACAAAAATAAATATAAAAACGGAAAAGGAAAGCCCGCGGATTATCGCCGTGATAACTCGGGAAGGGAGCCGATTTTGACCCATGAGCTTAAGAAATCCATCTGGGCTTTAGTTTTTTTTGGCATCGCCGTCATCTTGATTCTCGCGAGATTCAATAATGCCGGTCCGGTAGGCGAATTTTTTTACGGCGCTTTTCGATATCTCTTCGGCGTTGGCTACTATCTTTTGCCTTTGATATTTCTGATTTTATCGGGAGTCTTCATGTCTTCGGAACGCCGCCGGATTTATCAGGCGACTTTTTGGGGCGCTTTGATTTTCGTTTTGTCGGGGTTGGGCCTGATTGATGTTATTTATCCGGACGAATCCGGGCTTATCGGAAAACTCGTGGGTTATGCCGAATTGCCATTCGGTTATGTCGCCGCCATCATCGTTCTTTCGATTTTGATTATTGCCGCCCTGCTCGTTACTTTTAATCTGCCGATAAACCTGAAAACAATCGCCAACTTCAGGAATAAAGAGAAGCCGGGTTTGGACGAAGAATTTTCCGAGGAAGAAGAAGAAACCATAGAGGCCTCAATCGCCTCAACCGATATCAAGGATGAAAAGAGAAAAGCCGCCAGGAAGAATGATGACGCGGGAGAAAAAGAAGAAGACCTTATGGTTCTTGAATCTTCGGATAAGCTGGGGAAGTCGGGAGCCATTAAAAAATTATCTTTTAAAAATTATGTGGCGCCGCCCCTTAGCCTTCTTAAGTCATCAATCGAAAAACCGACTTCCGGAGATTTACGCGCGAATGCCAATATTATAAAAAGAACCTTTGAAGGCTTTGGAATTAATGTGGAGATGTCCGAAATCAATGTCGGGCCTAAATTCACCCGTTATACGTTAAAGCCGGCCGAAGGCGTGAAATTGTCGAGGATTATGGCCCTGAATCAAGACTTGGCCTTGGTTTTGGCAGCTCACCCTATAAGGATAGAGGCGCCAATCCCCGGCCGTTCTCTTGTGGGGGTTGAGGTGCCGAATAAGGCAAGCGCTATTGTCCGTCTGGGAAGCCTTATGGTTTATCCGGAATTCAATGCGGCCGGGCTTCTGGGATTTATTTTGGGAAGAGATGTTTCCGGCGACCCGATTTTCGGCGACATAGAAAAAATGCCTCATCTTTTGATCGCGGGTTCCAGCGGTTCCGGAAAATCGATTGCCATCCAATCACTTTTAATATCTTTGCTTTATAAAAACTCTCCGGAAACATTGCGCCTGATTCTGATTGACCCCAAACGCGTGGAACTTTCCGTCTATGACGGCATTCCCCATCTTGTCTCGCCTGTCATCACGAATCCCAAAAAATCCATGGGCGTATTCAGATGGCTGATAGACGAGATGGACCGCCGGTACGAGACCCTTTTACAGGCCGGATCGAGAGACATCCAAAGTTATAATAAAAAACACGCGGATGACGTTATGCCGTATATTGTGCTTGCGATCGACGAGTTGGCGGATTTAATGGCGACTTACGGCAGAGAAATTGAAGGCTCAATAGTGAGGCTGGCGCAGATGGCGCGCGCGACCGGCATTCATTTAATCCTGTCAACCCAGCGGCCTTCGGTTGAAGTCATTACCGGGCTTATCAAGGCGAACATCACCTCAAGAATCGCTTTGCAGTTGCCGAGCCAGGTTGATTCAAGGACTATTCTTGATTCTTCCGGCGCGGAAAAACTTTTGGGCGGCGGCGATATGCTTTTCGTCACTTCCGAAATCTCCAAGCCGAAAAGAATCCAGGGAGCTTATATTTCGGAAGAAGAAATTAACAAAGTTATTACTTTCATCAAAGAAAATACTAAGGGTTTTGAGGGCAATGATGTTTCTTTTAACGGTTCGGGAAATGCCGAGGTGGGCGATGGAGATTATTTGAAGATTTCCGGCGAAACGCTTGATAAATACGGTGATGAGGATGGGGATGACCTTTTGGGCGACGCGGTTCAGGTCGTGACCGATGCCCAAAAAGCTTCGGCATCCCTGCTCCAGCGGCGGCTTAAAGTCGGCTATGCCCGCGCCGCGAGGCTCCTTGATATTATGGAAGCCAAAGGAATAATCGGCCCGGGAGACGGCGCAAAACCCAGGGAGGTATTCTTAAACAGGTCTGACCGTGACGATATAGAGGCTTAGTCCCGATTTGCTATTTTATTTGATTTAACGATAATAAATCCTATCATGACGGAATCAATCGAAAGAACCCTGAAGGAAATATTGAATGAAGCCATGGATTTGCGTGGCGTAAATTTAGAAAGGCTCGCTCAAGCCACGGAAATTCCCGAACGCTATCTTATAGCATTAAAAGAAGATGACTATAAAAAATTACCCTCAGCTCCTTATGTAAGGGGTTATTTGATGAAAATCGGAGAAGTTCTCGATGTGGATGGAAAATCTCTTTGGGAAATTTATCGCCGCCATAATCCCATTAAGAGTTCCGGGCTGGATGACAAATTGCCGATTAACCGCTTTGCCATAAAAGGCATGAATAAGAAATTAATTATCTTGGGATTTATCGGCGTTTTTGCCGTAATTTATCTGGGCTGGCGCGGAAGTGATTTTTTCGGCGCGCCGAAAATAGAAGTGACGAATCCGATAGACAGCGCCATTCAGGTTGCGACTTCAACTATAAAAATAACCGGCACTACCGAACCGATGGACAAGATTACGGTCGGTCCTCCCGGAAGCAGCGATGAGGTTTTGGTTTCCGGTAACGGCAGATTTGAGAAGGTGATTTCTTTGCAAGTTGGCCCCAATACAATAGAAATTAAGGCGAAAAAGTTTTTGGGCAAGGAAGTAAAAATTACAAAACAGATTTTTTATCAGCCGTAAATTAGTAATTAGTAATTTTAAATCAACTATTATGGCTACAAAAAAAGAACTTAAGGATGAGAAGGGCGAGGATGGCGGGCTGGAAGATCTTTTGAGTTCTCTACAGGACAGATTCGGCGAAGGCGCGATAATGAAACTGGATTCGGTCAAAAAAGTTAATGCTGACGTAGTGTCAACCGGTTCATTTTCACTTGATTTAGCCTTAGGTGTTGGCGGTTTGCCATTCGGCCGGATAGTGGAAATTTACGGCCCGGAATCAAGCGGTAAAAGCACTATGGCTTTACACGCTATTGCCGAAGTCCAGAAAAAAGGCGGGAAAGTGGCTTATATAGACGCGGAGCATGCCCTGGATCCGGATTATGCCAAAAAATTAGGAGTAAAATTGGCAGACCTTCTGGTCTCTCAGCCTGATTCCGGAGAGGATGCTTTGAATATTCTGGAAAGTTTGGTTAAGTCAAAAATTATCCAGGCGGTTGTTATTGACTCTGTGGCGGCTTTAACTCCGAGAGCGGAAATTGAAGGTGAAATGGGCGCGCAATTTATCGGGCTTCAGGCGAGAATGATGAGCCAGGCTTTGCGGAAAATCACGGCATTAACCGACCGCTCGCAAACCCTTATTATTTTCATAAATCAGATTCGCGATAAAATCGGAATGATGGGTTATGGCGATCCGACTACGACTCCCGGAGGCAGAGCTTTAAAATTTTTCGCTTCGGTGAGGATTGAATTGAAGAGAATCGCGCAAATTAAAAAAGGCGAAGATGTCGTCGGTAACCGTACCCGGGCTAAAGTCGCCAAAAATAAGGTGGCGCCCCCTTTTAAAGTCGCGGAATTCGATATCATGTTCGGCGAGGGAATTTCTTATGAAGGCGACGTGCTGAATATGGCTTTGAAATTCGGCGTAGTGAAAAAGAACGGCAACACTTTAAGCTTTGGCGAGGAAAAATTAGGAGTCGGGTTGGATAACTCGCGAATAAAATTAAAAGAAGACAAAAAACTTTTAAACGAAATCAAAAAGAAAACATTGGAAGCGATTAATACGGAAACGAAAAAAGAGGAATAAGAAGAATAAATAAAAACACTCCGATTTAAATCGGAGTGTTTTTTAAGAATTAAGTTTGTAAAAATTCTTAAATAATTCAGCGACAAGTATCGGGCCGGTGCCGCCCGGCGTAGGCGTGTAATAACCAGGCTTAAGATTTAAGTCGTAAGATTTAAGATTGCTTACATCTAAATCTCCAGAGATTTTTCCATCTTTCGTATCGTAGCCAAAATCGATAATAATAGCGTCATTTTTCAGCATCTCAGGCTTTATTAATCCGGCACGGCCCACGCCGCTTATTACCCAATCGGCGTTTTTTATAGTATTCAAATCATCGCCGATATCCAAAAGATAAAGCTCGGCGCATTTATTTTTTAACCATTCGGAAATCGGTTTGCCGACAAGAAAACCGAGGCCGACGACGGCGACTTTTAAAGATTTAAGATTTAAGAAGTAAGATTTAAAAATTTCTTCGATGACGGCGACGGCGGGCGGAAGGACTAAACTTTTTCCTCCGCGGGAATCTTTTTTGGCCTTATCACTCAAAACATCAATGTCTTTTTCTTTGGGAATCGCGTTTAGAATATTTTCGCGGTTTAAATTTTCCGGAAGCGGCAGTTGGACTATCATCCCGCTTATGTCTTTCGATTCACCGATATTCTTGATTTCTTTTATTAAGTCGCTTTCGGTTATAGCTTCATTCAATCTGCGAATTTCAAATTTCACGCCCAGTTCATCGGCGATTCTTTGCTTCTGTTTCAAAAATGAAATTGAAGCCGGATCGTTCCCGACTAAAATAGCCGCGAGAGTTTTTTGCGGCTTCGGCTGTGATTTTAGACGCTCAATAATTGATTGAGCGATTTTCCTCCCGTCAATAATCTCCATCAGAATTTTCTTATTTCTTACTTCTTCCCGCCCGAGGCGGGTCCGCCTTCGGCGGAAAATCTTACTTCTACCGTTTGGCCGGAAATTTCCTGCATAGTTTTTTAACTTCTTTTAAAATAAAAGAAGAGTCCTCTTTTATGTTTAAAGTCTGATAAAAAAGTTCCGCGACAGTTCTCATTTCTTTTTCCTTCATTCCGCGGGTGGTGAGGGACGGTGTGCCGATGCGGATACCTGACGGGTCGAAAGGCGGCCGTGTGTCATAAGGAATCGTGTTGCGGTTCACGATAATGCCGGCTTCTTCAAGCCGGTCCTGGGCTTCACGGCCGGAAATGCCGAGATTCGTCAGGTCTATAAGCATCAAGTGGTTGTCTGTGCCGCCGGAAACCAATTCAAATCCGAGCTTTTTTAGGTGTTTTGCCAGTTCTTTGGCATTCGCCACGATTTGATGGCCGTATTTTTTAAAGTCGGACTTAAGAGCTTCTTCCAAGCAAATCGCAATCGCAGCGGTTTGATTGTCGTGCGGTCCGCCTTGAAGTCCCGGAAATACGGCTTTGTCGATTGCGGAAGCTATATCAACGCCGTTCTTTTTCGCGATTTTGGAATCGGTATTCGCGAAAATAATCGCGCCGCGCGGTCCGCGTAAAGATTTGTGGGTCGTGGTCGTCACTATATCTGCGCAAGTAAATGGCGAGGGATGGCTACCTGCGGCCACAAGTCCGGCAATGTGCGCCATATCCACCATTAAGTAAGCTTTAACTTCATCAGCGATTTCCCTGAATTTTTTAAAATCGATTATCCGGGGATAGGCGGTCGCCCCAGCCACGATAATTTTAGGCCTTTCTTTCTTGGCGAGCCTCTGAACCGCTTTGTAATCAATAAAGCCTTCGCGGTTAACTTCGTACTGGACTGCCTGATAAATTTTCCCGGAAAAATTAACTTTCCAGCCATGCGTCAGGTGTCCGCCGAAGGGCAGCGACATTCCCATAATCTTTTCGCCAGGCGCCAAAAGCGCGAAATACACCGCCATATTGGCGGGCGAGCCGGAATAAGGCTGAACGTTTATGTGCCAATTATTTTTTAACCCAAAAACTTCTCTGGCCCTTTCCTGCGCCAAAATTTCAACCTCGTCGGCAATCCTGTTTCCGGCATAATACCGTTTTCCCGGATAGCCTTCGGAATATTTATTGGTAAAAGCAGAACCTAAGGCTTCTAAAATATCCTGCGAAACAATATTCTCCGAGGGGATTAAATCAAGCGTTTCCTGCTGCCGTTTGGTTTCCGCTTTAATCAGCTTTTCCAGGGTTTTATCCTTCATTAACTATAAGTTACCACGAAAAGAGCTTATCTCAAAATTTCGTGGAAGTGGGCGTTTATTTGTGATAAAATTATTTTACGACACCAATTTATGGCAAACATTGAAAAACTTTTAATCGAATATCTGGATTATCTTGAGATAGAAAAAAACCGTTCCATCAAGACGCGGGAAAATTACGGCCGGTATCTCGCGGAATTCATCAGGTTCTCCAAATCAAAAAGCGAAGCGGATATTACTCCGGACGCGGTTCGGGAGTTTCGGCTCAATCTGGCGCGGCGGGATATCAAGAAAAATACGCAAAGCTATTATATCATCGCGCTCCGCAATTTTTTGAAATATTTAATCCGGCGCGATTTCAAAGTGATGTCGCCGGATAAGATTGAGCTGCCCAAAGTTTCACAACGGCAAATCGCGATTGTGGAATATAAAGATTTGGAAAGATTGCTGACCGCGCCGAGCGGAGGCGATTTGCGTTCTTTGCGCGATCGGGCGATTTTGGAAACTTTATTTTCAACCGGGCTCCGTATTTCGGAACTTTGTTCCTTGGGCCGTTATATTGATTTGGAACGCGGAGAAGTAACGGTGCGCGGCAAGGGAGATAAATTACGGGTGGTTTTTATTTCCGACCAGGCGAAGAAAGCCATTAAGGCGTATCTGGATAAAAGAAGCGACGCGGACGAGGCGTTATTCGTGAGTCTGACTAAAGCTAAGAATCCAAAAGTAATTGGCAGAATAATCCCGCGGGCTGTCCAGCGTTTAGTAAATTTTTACACGAAAAAAGCAGGTATTCCCGACCATATCACGCCGCATCAGCTTAGGCATCAATTCGCCACGGACTTATTGATCGGCGGCGCGGACTTGCGTTCGGTGCAGGAACTTTTGGGCCATGCTAATATTTCCACAACCCAGGTTTATACCCACATCACCAATAAAGAGCTTCACGAAGTCCATCAAGCGTTTCACGGGAGGAGGCGGAAATAATAGACAAAACGCCGTTTTTCCGCTATTTTAAATAGTGTTCGCTAATAATGCGAATTCCAGCGAATAATGCTAATTTATTTTTTAAGCATTCGCATTATTTAATTGATATTCGCGTTATTCGCGATTACTCCTACTATGTTCGGCGATTTTAAAACTTCTAAAATTTCGGAAATAGAGCAAAAAATCCTCAAATACTGGCAGGATAATAAAATTTTTGAAAAATCGGTTAATAAGCCTGCCGGTAAAAATCCCAAGAAGGATTATGTTTTTTACGACGGTCCGCCTTTTGCGACCGGCTTGCCGCATTACGGCCACATTATCGCGAGCGCCATTAAAGACGTCATCCCGCGCTACCGAACAATGAATGGTTTTCGCGTAGAACGGAGATGGGGCTGGGATTGCCATGGTTTGCCGATTGAAAATATCGTTGAGCAGAAACTCAATCTCAAAACCAAAAAGGATATCGAAAAATACGGGGTTGAGAATTTTAACGAAGAAGCTAGAAAAGAGGTTCTAAAATACGTTGACGATTGGAAGGAAATTATCCCTCGGATGGGACGTTGGGTGGATATGGAGCATGATTACAAGACTATGGACACGAGCTACACGGAATCCGTGTGGTGGATTTTTAAAACTCTTTTTGGCAAGAAGCTGATTTATGAAGGATATAAATCAATGCAGATCTGCCCGCGTTGTGAAACCACACTTTCCAATTTTGAAGTGGCGCAGGGATACAAATACATTGAAGATTCATCGGTTTACGTAAAATTTGAGTCAGTTGACGAACCCGGAACTTATTTCCTGGCATGGACTACGACGCCGTGGACATTGCCGGGCAATGTCGCTTTGGCGGTGAATCCGAAGATTGAATACGTAACTATAAGAATTAAGAATAAAGAATTAAGAAGTAAGACTGGCGAAAAATATATTCTTGCGAGAGAACGGCTTGTGGTAATAGATGGTGATTACGACATTTTAGAAATAATAAAAGGAGAAAAACTTATCGGCAAAAAATATAAATCACTCTTTGATTATTACACTAGAGATAAAAAAATAGAAAATCGTGAGCAGGGTTGGAAAATTTACGCCGGAGATTTTGTTTCGACGGATGAAGGCACGGGCATCGTGCATATCGCGCCGGCTTTCGGCGCGGATGATATGGCTTTGGGCAAAAAAAATAATCTTCCTTTTATCCAGCACGTTGGCATGGATGGCAGATTCAAGCCGGAAGTTTCGGATTTCTCGGGACTTCAGGTGAAGCCCAAGGGAAATCCGCAGGAAACCGACCTTAAAATAATCGATCTGCTTACGCGGCAAGGCAAACTTTTGAGAGTTGAGAAAATAAAACATTCTTATCCTCATTGCTGGCGGTGCGATACTCCTCTTTTGAATTACGCGGCTAATTCCTGGTTTTTGGATATCGCCGCCATCAAAAAAGGAAAGGGTGGATTGCTGGAAAATAATAAAAAAGTAAATTGGGTGCCGGAACACGTGAAAAAAGGCAGGTTCGGAAAAATCCTGGAAGATGCCCCGGATTGGGCGATTTCAAGGACAAGGTACTGGGGCGCGCCGTTGCCGGTCTGGAAGTGCGAAAAATGCGGGAAGCGGAAAATAGTCGGGTCTATAAAAGATATCAAAGAGAATTCCATAAATTCGGGGAATAAATACTTTGTGATGCGCCACGGCGAATCGGAAAATAATGTGGCTGAAATTTCCGCCGCAACCCTTAAAGCCGCCGCGAAATATCATCTTACGGAAAAAGGAAAGAAAGAAGCCCGGGCTTCGGCCCAAAAATTACTGAAAGAGCTCAAAGGCAAAAAGCCGGATGTAATTTTTTCTTCGGAGCTTGCGAGAGCCAAAGAAACCGCGGAGTTGGTGGCAAAGGAGGTCGGCTTACGCGAAAGCGATGTTATCTTTGATAAACGGCTTATGGAGGTGGATGTGGGCATCTTCGACGGCAAATATTACCGGGACTATGATAATTATTTTTCCTCGCTTTTGGAAAAATTCACAAAGAATCCGCCGGAGGGAGAGAATCTTATTAAGCTCAAAAACCGCGTTACGGAATTTCTTTATGATATCGATAAAAAATACAAAGATAAAAATATCCTGATAGTCAGCCACGAATATCCATTGTGGCTTATGATCGCCGGCGCGGAAGGGGCTGGTGTCGAAAAAAGCATTGAGATGCGCGGCACGAAAGACGATTTCATAAAACGGGGCGAGCTGAAATCTTTGGATTTTTCTCCTTTGCCGCATAACAAAAATTACGAATTGGATTTACACCGGCCATATATTGATGAAGTTGAGTTTGCGTGCGAAAAGTGCCACGGGAAAATGAAACGCGAAAATTATGTTTTTGACTGCTGGTTTGAATCCGGCGCTATGCCTTACGGCCAGGCGCATTATCCTTTTGAGAATAAAAAGAAGTTTGAAAAGAATTTTCCGGCGGAATTTATTGCCGAGGGCATAGACCAGACGCGCGGTTGGTTTTACACAATGCTTGTTCTGGCAACTTCCCTTTTTAAGAAACCGGCCTACAAAAACGTGGTTGTGAATGGCATCATCCTCGCGGAGAACGGCCAGAAGATGTCCAAGCGTTTGAAAAATTATCCTGATCCCATGGAAGTCGTCAATAAATATGGCGCCGACGCCTTACGTTATTATCTTTTGTCATCACCCGTGGTCCGCGCCGAAGACCTGAATTTTTCCGAAAAAGGCGTTGATGAAATCTATAAGAAACTGATTCTACGGCTCGCGAATGTTGTGAGTTTCTACGAAATGTACGCATCCGACCAACGACCAACGACTAATAACCAACGGCCAAAAACCAATAACGTTTTAGATACGTGGATTATCGCGCGGTTGGAACAACTGGCAAACGAAGCGGGGAAGGCGATGGATAATTACGAGCTTGATAAGGCGGTTAGGCCATTGTCTGATTTTGTGGATGATATTTCAACTTGGTATGTGCGCCGTTCCCGGGACAGATTTAAATCAGCCGGCAAAGATAAGGCTGAAGCCGTGGTGGCCACAAGATACGTTCTCGAAAAATTTTCCAAAGTAATGGCGCCGTTTATGCCTTTTATGGCCGAGTGGCTTAATTTTAAATTAGGGAATAAAGAGAGCGTCCACCTTTCCGGGTGGCCCAAGTTTAAAGAAATAAGAGGTAAGAATAGAGAAGTAAGATTATTGTTGGAGCAAATGAAGGATGTAAGGAGATTGGCTTCATTGGGGCTTGAAGCCCGCGAAAAAGCCGGAATGAGAGTTAGGCAGCCATTAGCTTCGCTAAGAATTAAGAATAAAGAATTAAGAATAAAGAATAAAGAAGAATTGTTGGAAATTTTAAGAGACGAAATTAACGTTAAAGAAATCATTTTTGATTCCAAGATAAGCGGCGAAGTGGAATTAGACACCAATATCACGCCGGAATTGAAAGAAGAGGGAATTTTAAGGGACTTTGTCAGGCTGGTCCAAGGTTTGCGCCAGGAAGCCGGCTACACGCCAAAAGATAAAATTTCTTTATGGTTTGAGATGTTTAAAGAATTGGAATGGCCGATCTCCAACAATTTGAAAATATTCAAAGATAGGGTGGGCGCGGAGCGGGTTGAATTTTCAAAAACGGATAAATTCGACGCCGAAACCGAAACCAATGTTGACGGCAAAAAAGTCTGGGCCGGAATAAAAAAAGTAAAATAAATGAATTTTCAGTTTCCGAAAGGGTTTTTTTGGGGCAGCGCCACCTCAGCTCATCAAGTTGAGGGCGGGAATATTAACGATTGGTCGGCGTGGGAAAAGGCCAATGCCGGGCGTTTGGCTCTTCAATCGGAAAAAAAATCCGGACGTTTGCCTGTTTGGCCCGAGATAAAAGATCGGGCGCAAAATTCCCAAAATTATATTTCCGGAAAAACTTGCGACCATTATAATCGTTTTCGGGAAGATTTTGACATCGCCAAATCTTTAAATCAGAATGCCCACCGTTTTTCAATCGAGTGGTCGCGCATCGAGCCCGAAGAAGGAAAATTCAGCGAAAAAGAAATAAGCCATTATCGAGAAGTAGTAAAGGCTTTGCGCGAGCGGGGCATTGAGCCTTTTATTACTCTTTGGCACTGGACGATTCCTTTATGGTTCCGCGACAAAGGCGGCTGGTTTAATAAAAATGCTCCGGATTATTTCGCGAGATATGTCAGGATAGTCGCCTCGGTTTTCCCGGAAGTTAAATTTTGGATAACCCTTAATGAAACCAATGTTTACGCCGGCAAAGGATATTGGGAGGGAATCCGGCCGCCTCAAAGCAAATCGTTGTTTCGGTATCTTGTTGTTAACCGTCATCTGTCTCGGGCGCATATCGCCGCGTACAAAATCATCAAAACGGCCAATCCCGAGGCTTGCGTCGGCATAACCCACCATATCATTTATTTCACCCGATTTATGAATAAGCTGAAGAATTATTTTTGGAATCACCTTTTTTTCTCATCTATTCGCGATTGTCAGGATTTTATCGGTTTAAACTATTATCATTCCGATCGGGATACGGCCGAACATGTCAAATTCAAAAATTGGCCTTTTGACCCGGAGGGATTTTATTTTATTTTGAAAGATTTTGCCGGGCGATACGAAAAGCCGATTTACGTTATTGAAAACGGCGTTTGGGATGAAGATGAAAGGCGCTCGCATTTTATAGCCGAGCATATCGGGGCTATGGCAAAAGCGATGGGGGAAGGAGCTGATGTGAGGGGGTATTTTTATTGGTCCCTACTCGACAATTTTGAATGGGATAACGGTTTTTGTCCGCGCTTCGGCCTGGTGGAAATGGATTATAAAACTATGGAGCGGAAAATTCGGACGAGTGCCCGAGATTATGCTAAAATATGCAGAGATAACCGGATTTAAAGCATGCTTTGGATTTTTATATCTGCCGCTTCTTATTTTTTAACCGCGGTAACCTCAATAACGGACAAATTTTTGGTTAGCAGGAGGATGCCGTCTCCGGCGGTTTTTTCTTTTTTTGTCGGCATTCTAAGCATAACCGCGCTAGTCCTTGCGCCTTTTGGCTTTTTTTTACCGCCCACAGGAATTATTCTCACCGCTTTTTTGAGCGGGTTTTTGTTCCTTTCTTCGCTTTTTTGTTTTTATAGCGCTCTTAATAAGAATGAAGCCTCGCGGATAGCGACTATTGCCGGAGTGATGACACCCATTTTTTCTTTGACTCTCGGCTATTTTATTTTCGGCGAAAAATTGAACGAAAAAGAATTAATAGCTTTTGCGATTCTCTTAATCGGAGGCATTTTAATTTCGGCCGAAAAAGAAGGATTTTCCTGGAAGATAAAGGGGTTTTGGTTTGTCCTGCTGTCGGTTTTATTTCTCGCATCTTCCTTCGCCGCGGCAAAACTCGTTTATTTGAATCAGCCGTTTATTAATGGCTATATTTGGACCCGTATAGGAATTTTTCTTGCGGCGTTTTTGCTTATTATCCCCCGCAGAGTCCGCCGGCTCGTTTTTGAAACAGGGAAAAACGCCGGCGCCAGAACCGGAGCAATTCTTATTGGCAATAAAGCTTTGGGCGGATTGGCTCTTATTCTTTTGAACTATTCCTTTACGCTGACGAGTATCGGCCTGGTCAACGCCCTTCAGGGGCTGCAGTATTCTTTTCTTTTTATCCTGGCTTTAATTTTGTCCCATAAATTTCCCCACATTCTAAAGGAAGAAACTCGAAAACGATCTGTTATCCAGAAAGTCATTGCCATAATTATAATTGCCGTCGGGCTCGGAGTTTTAGCGTTATGAAAAAAATTTCAAAGAAAGTTTTGTGGATTTTATCCGCTCTCGCAATTCTGCTGGTTTTGTTTTCAATATCCTTATTTTTCGTGAAACCTGCCGGTTTTTCCGAAAATATCCAATGGAATATTTCTTTCTCCCGGCTTTTCGCGAGCCAGATGGGTTTGGATTGGAAGGAGGCCTTCTCCGCCATCCAGAAGGATTTACGCCCAAAGTCGGTGCGCTTACCGGTTTACTGGTCGGATGTGGAAGCGGAAAAAGGGAAGTATTCATTCGCTGATTATGACTGGATAGTGGATCAATCAGAAAAACAGAACACCGGCCTGGTTCTTGTGGTCGGCCGGCGTCTGCCGCGCTGGCCCGAATGCCATATTCCGGAATGGGCTAAAAGCTTAAATCAAGAAGAGGAAAAAAACTTGCTCTTGGGTTATATAAAAGAAACCGTTCTTAAGTATAGGGATTCCCCGGCGCTCCGTCTTTGGCAGGTTGAAAATGAACCTTTCTTAATATTCGGCGAGTGTGATTTGGCTGACCCGAGCTTTGTGGATAAGGAGATTGCCCTAGTCCGTTCATTGGACCCCAACCATAAGATTATGCTTACCGATGGAGGCGAAATGGGATTATGGTTCAAGGCAGCCAGCCGAGCGGATGTTTTTGGCACTACGATGTATCGCAAGGTTTATAACCGGTTTTTCGGCTATATCACTTATCCTCTGCCTCCTCAATATTTCTGGTTTAAGGCTAATCTGCTTCATATTTTTTATCCCAATAAGCCGATAGTTATCTCGGAGCTGCAAGGCGAGCCCTGGCTCACAAAGATGCTCTATGAAACTTCTCTTGATCTGCAGTTCTCAAAAATGAATCTGAATGATTTTCGTGATAATATTCTATATACGAAAACAGTCGGCTTCCCCGAAGCGTATCTTTGGGGCAGTGAATGGTGGTATTGGTTGAAAACCAAACAAAATCACCCGGAATTTTGGCAGGCGGCAAAGGAACTTATTAATAAATAGAAATGAGAAAATAGATTGGATATGAAGACCGTAATTGGAATCGACATCGGAGGCACTAAAATTACCGGGATTCTTTTTGACGGCAAAAAAATTAAAAAAGAGCTGACTGTTACTACTCCTAAAAATTTATCCGAGTTTAAGCGTAATTTAATTAAAATAGCGGATTTCTTGTCGGCTGGAGCTAAGATTTACGCGGTCGGAGTGGGCATGGCCGGAGCGGTGGATACAAAAAGCGGCGTAGTCAGGCATTCGCCCAACATTAAATATGCGCGTGATTTGAGTTTGGTTAAATTCTTTCATCTCAACGGATTTAAAACAGTAAGGATAGATAACGATGCCAACTGCTTTACCCGCGCGGAATTACTGCTCGGACAAGGAAAAAAATTCCAGAATTTTTTGGCTTTGACTTTGGGCACGGGCATCGGCGGAGGAATTGTTATTAACCGCCGTATTTACCGGGGCAAAAATAATTTTGGCGCGGAATTCGGGCATATTGTCATGGGAGATGTTTTTTTGGAAAAATTATTCCAATCATCCAGAGATAAGGGAGACTTTAGGCAAGCCGGAAAGCTGATTGGCAAAGGCTTGGTGTCTTTCATCAATATTTTTGCTCCCGACGCGATTATTATCGGAGGCGGATTCGGCCATAACGAAAGCCGCAAGTATTTGCCCGCGGCAAAGTCGGAAATCCGCAAGTACCTATTTAATGAAAAAGCCAAGACTGTAATTTTAATTACAAAATTAAAAAATGCCGGCGCTCTTGGCGCAGCCCTTTTATTTTCAAAAAATCAATGATAACCAATATTGGGGAATTATCACGGAATTCATTGCGTAAAAAAGCGCTTTTAATCGCGGATGCCGGCTATGAGGCGATTGATATAGAAAAATCCATGCCGCGCAAGGTAAAAAGAAATGGCGATATTCTTACTATTGAGCATATTTCCCCGTGGGAAGAAAAGACAATTTACGAAGAAACAAAATTGAACTTAGCTGATTTTGAAAATATTTTTATCGTTGGTATCGGTAAGGGTTCGGCATTGGCGTCAGTCTCTCTGGCTGAAATTTTAGGCGATAAATTAACCCGGGGAATCGCGTTGGATGTTCAAAATCCGGAAATCAAAAATCAAATATCAAAAATCAAAATTTTTACAGGAACGCACCCACTACCGTCGAAAGAGAATATTTTTGCCACTCAAAAAATAATGGAGCTTGCGGGAAATTTAACCGAAAAAGATTTGCTGATTTCGGTTATTTGCGGGGGTGGTTCGGCTTTGGCTTGCGCCTCGGAGAGCGAGCTTAATGCCTCAATTTTGGCTACCAAGGCTCTTACGAAGTCTGGAGCGGATATAATTGAGCTTAATACCGTGAGAAAGCACCTGTCGGAATTCAAAGCCGGAGGCTTGGCGAAGTTATCGTGTCCCGCGACCCTGATTTCGCTTATAGTATCCGATGTTTGCGGCAATGATTTGAGCATGGTTTCTTCGGGACCCACGGTTTCGGATTATACTACTAAGACCGACGCGGAAAATATTTTAAAAAAATATGGACTAAGCCCCGAGGATTTTTCATTAATCGAAACGCCCAAAGACGAAAAATATTTCAAAAAAACTAAAAATATTCTTTTGGTTTATAATGAGGATGCGGTAATGGCGATGTTTAATAAAGCCCGGGAGCTGGGGCTTGAACCGCGCATAAAAGGGCTTGCGATGCAGGGCGAAGCTAAAGATTTTCTTCTGCCGTTTTTGGATGAAATCAAATCAGGAGAAGCATACATATTTGCCGGCGAAACAACCGTGAATTTTGGCCAAAGCAAAATCGGTAAAGGCGGGCGCAATATGGAAGTGGTGCTTGGTGGTCTTAAATCTTACGGCTTAAATCTTAAATCTGATATCGTTATCGTCTCCTTCGCTTCCGACGGCCACGATAATACCGAAGCCGCCGGAGCGATTGGGGACGAAGAAACTTTAAAAACAGCCCAAAAACTCGGATTGAGCATTGAAGAATATCTGGATAGCCACAGCACTTTTGAATTTTTCAAAAAAACCGGTGATTTAATATACGCGGAGCCGAAAAGTTTCAACGTGGCGGATTTGATGATAGTCTTAAAGGAATAAAATGAACAGGGAATTATCCTTTACTTTAATCGAGCTTCTCATCGTGATAGGCATTCTCGCCGTCCTTGCCACAGTCGCGGTTGTGACTTTGAATCCCCTGGAACTCATAAAGCAGTCTCGGGATAGCAACCGCATGGCTGATTTGGCGACTCTGAACAAAGCTTTGGCAGTTTATCAGTCTTCGGGCCAGACAAATCTTGGGACAGTGAATACGATTTACGTTTCCATCCCATCTAACCAAACCAATTGTTCGGACTTGGGTCTGCCAACTCCGCCTTATGGCTGGACTTACGTCTGCGTCACAAGTTCCACTCTCCGGAATATAAACGGCACCGGCTGGATACCGCTGAATTTCACCTTGGTCTCCTATGGCGCGCCATTGGAAAAACTGCCGGTTGACCCCATAAACGCGACATCCACATACAATTACTACGAATATATTCCGGGCGGAAGCTGGAAAGTCCTCGCGGTTCTTGAGTCCGACAAATATCAATCAAAAGCCAGGCTGGACGGCGGCACCGCTTCCCAGGCTTTTGAGGCGGGAACGGATATGTCTTTGGGAAGCCCGGTTTTCCCTTCGGGCTGGGTTAAAGTTCCGGGCAACGGCGCTTTCGGCACGTCTGATTTCTGGGTGATGAAATATGACGCGAAGTGCGTCCAGGGCTCAAATAATACGCCCTTAAACTCGCCCGACAGCGGCTACCACACTTACTACGATTCCAGCGCTCCCTGCACCTCGGCAAACGGCAAATATATCGCTTCCACTCCGGACGGCTATCCCATCACCTACATCAGCCACAATACCGCTCTCACTTACTGCCAGTCCTTGGGCGCGCACCTTTTGACGAATGACGAATATATGACAATCGCAAGAAACGCCGAGCAGGTTTCCGGGAATTGGTCGGGTGGAGCCCTTGGTTCCGGATATATGTATTCCGGCCACAACGACAACGTTCCGGCTTACGCCTTGACAGCCGACCTTAATGACTCAAACGGCTATGCGGGTGAAACGAATCAGGGCGGCAACCAGCGAAGAACGCTTACGCTTTCAAACGGCTCGGTCGTGTGGGATTTCGCGGGCAACGTCTGGCAGCACGTCCAAAGGAGCGTGAATAACGCGGGCGACCTTACGACCACTATGGCTCTGCCTGCCCGTTCCGATGGCGCAGCAAACTGGAACTGGGGTCAGTATGGCAGTTCCCTTACGCCATACATCTCCGCGTGGAGCGCCGATGTGGCGCAGGCCAATGTCGGTCCCTCCAACACTTCGTGGAACTCCAATCAGGGCGTAGGGCGGGTCTACACCTACGGCACCGGAGCCAATCAGGGGACGACCGTCTTCTTTCGCGGCGGCCTTTGGAGCGATGGTTCGGTTGCCGGCGCGTTTGCGCTGAACTTGGTTTGGGGTGCGGCCAGTGCGAGCAGCGGTGTCGGGTTTCGTTGCGCCCGTTGAAGGGGTTTTGTTAATTTAATCTAAAATCTAACGTCAATTAAAATGGCCATTGAAGATTTGATTGCGTTTCAGAAAACTTATGATTTTTTCGTCTGGCAGAAAACAGTTGTCAGGCATCTTGCCAAAGTTCATAAATACAGCCTTGGGATACAGCTTGAAAACGAAACCGTAAATCTTTTAAAACAAATTATAAGATCCAATATGTCGAGAGACGGCAGAGAAAAGGAAATCGTCGAGTGCTTGACAATTTTAGAGATGATAAAAATCTTGATAAGGGCCGGGCATGAATACAATAAAGAAGGAGGAATCAGTTTTCCGCATTATAAAGCCGCTTCGGAGAAGCTTATTGAGATAGGGAGATTGTTGGGGGCCTGGCGGAAAAAATTTTAAATTAACCAGCATTGGCTATCAATAAAAAATGTTGGAGGGATAAAATCAGTAAAACAGGGCGTCTTCATTCGCGGCGGCAATTGGAACAATGGTTCGAATGCCGGCGCGTTTGCGCTGAACTTGAATTGAAATACGACCAATGCGAACAACAATGTCGGGTTTCGATGCGCCCGTTTCAGTGACTTTTACGCGCCAGAATCTTTATTTCCATTTTTGGAATAATGAGCGCGCTTAACAAAACCCCAGATTTTATTCCTTCTTTGTTTGGGCTTTTCTCCAGACGGGGAAAATACAAATCCGTTCCCCCGCGCCATTGCTTTTGTCCTGGCGCGGGGCCATAGGATTTTTATCCAATGAGTGATTTTAATTCAGTCATTGATTTTCAAAACCTTTATCAGGCTTATCTCGACGCCAGAAAATGCAAACGCTATCGCAGTTCCATTTTGAAATTCGGCTATAAGTTGGAAGAAAATTTGCTCGCCTTGCGGCGGGAATTATCGGATAAAACATATAAACACGGCGGCTATCGCGAGTTTGTCGTTATTGATTCCAAGAAGCGTGTCATCATGGCCGCGCCGTTCCGCGACCGCGTGGTACACCACGCTTTATGTAATATAATCGAGCCGATATTTGATAAGGGATTTGTGTATGATTCCTATGCTTGCCGAAAGAGCAAGGGAACGCATGGGGCGATAATCCGCCTTGAAAATTTCATAAAATCTTTGAGCTTGTTGTCGAGAGAGAGAGAGAGAGAGAGAGAGAGAGAGAGAGAGAGAGAGAGCTCGCGCCCGAAATTTATTGCCTGAAGTGCGATATTTCCAAATATTTCAATAATATAGACCACGAAATACTTTTTGAAATGCTTTGCCGGAAAATTCCGGACGAGGATATTTTATGGTTGCTCCGCGAGATAATCAGAAGCAATCCGTATGGTATTCCCATAGGCAATCTTACTTCGCAACTTTTCGCTAATATATATTTGAACGAACTTGATCACTTTGTGAAGCGGATCCTGAAAGAAAAATATTATATCCGATATATGGACGATTTTTTGATTTTAGGATTGGATAAAAAACACCTTCACGAAGTCAAAGAACTCATAAAAATTTTTCTGTGCGATAGATTAAAACTCGAAATGCATCCGAAAAAAGCCGAAATTTTTCCCATAGATCGGGGCATCGATTTTCTGGGGTATGTTATTCGCGGCAACAGGCGGCTTCTGCGAAAATCAACAGTTAAGAGATTTAT
>JAPLZW010000063.1 GCA_026394835.1 Candidatus Wolfebacteria bacterium | reverse complement strand
TTTTTTAGAATAATTGCCCTCAGCCACGCCAATCTCCGCGCCGACTTTAAAATTTAATTCATGAATCAAATCTGCCAAATAGTTTTTTCCGGCATTTGGAATCTCAATAGGTAAATCAGAGTTCCGATCAATATTGTATTTTTTAATTACATAAGCCAATGTATCCATTTAACATAAATGTGAAAGATTTTTAAAATTACTTAGCACAGTTACATGGGGCAAGCACTTATCCCAATTATGCCTATATTTGAAATGCTCCCAGACTTTATCATAGCCATAATGTTTCTCCTCTTCCAATTCCGAGTCGTGAAGAATAATGTAATCGGCGCTATCTTTCAGTTTAATGACGTCATCTCCTCTCCGAAGCGGTCTTTTAGGGGAATGGTCAATCAGAACTACGTTCCAATGCCTGCTAAAGTCAACTTCATCAAAAGTTTTTACAAAACGAATTTTATGGTTCCGGCTTCTGAATTTACGGGCAAGTTGATAATATTCAGGATTATTTTCGTAAGTAACCAATTCTCTTTTTTTCTTTGAGCACAACCAGTGAAGCAACGGAGTGCTGAACAATCCGGAGCCCAACTCCATGACTGGTCCATCTGTCATCTGGATTATTTTTATAAGCATCGGCATATATGTGCTTGTCCCTTTTTTTAGGCGAGAAAAATCAAACATATTATTTATTGCAAATTTGATAAATCCTTAAAATTGCTCACAACGGTGGTATGCGGTTTACACTCTACCCAATCGTAACGATATTTGAAAAGCGGCCACACCGTATCAAATCCGTGTTTACGATCCCTTTCAGGCTCCGAATCGTGGAGCACGATATAATCGGCTTTATCTTTTAGCCTGACGAGTTCGACGCCTCTACGCCTCACTGGATCGTGGTCAATAAAAACCATGCCCCAACGCGCATCCACATCTATTTTGTCCCAATTCTCTACGAAACGAACACGATGGTTACGGCTCCTGAATTTCCTGGCAAAATTATAATACTCGGGGTTATTTTCATAAGTTACCAACTTTTTCCCTAAGCACAACCAATGAAGCGCCGGTGTGCTGAATAAACCCGCTCCGATTTCCAATATTGGTCCCTCACTCATCTGCGCAATCTTTATCAACATCGGTAAATGGGTAGTATATTCCTTCCTTAAACCTATTTTCATAGTTCCTTTTCTTTTTAAATTTTTTATACCTTTTTAAATTTTCCGTATATTCTTTTATCTTTCGGAACGGCTAATATTTCTCCTTCCAAAATAAATCCTTCGTTTTCCACCAGTTCTTTTAATTCTCGCGGAGTCCATTCCTGATAGTGGAATTTGTCGTTATTCGTGCCTTTTTCGGGCGTAGCCAGATAAAGATAACTTTTTAAAACCCTTCTGGCTTCTTGGAGAACTTCACGCGGAAACTCAAAATGCTCCAAAACATCTCCCATGAATACCGCTTCAAATTCGCCATCTTTAAATGGCAAGTGGTAGCCGTCTCCCAAAACCACGTCAACTCCTTTCTCTCTTGCCAACCTTACCGCTTCGGGTTCATTATCTATTCCTTGGGCTCCCAAAAAAGAAGTTATTCTGCCGTCTCCGGCGCCGATGTCTAAAATATTCTTTTCTTTAATCCACTCCTTAACCCGATCGGCGTGCCGGGTATACTTTGTATTATCAGCGTATTGTTTCCAGTGGTAAGCGCCGAATTTGTGATATTTGGTAAATTTCATTGATAGTGCTTCATCAGTTCATCTGCTTTGCCCCAAAAGGGAATATCGTAAGCTTTGATCGGCCCAAGCTTCTTTCTTCGCCTCGCCTGCCTGTCTTCTGTTGCATTTTCATGGTTAATTTGAATAATGGAAGTCTCAGAATAAACTTCAATGGATTTTCTGATTGTTACTCCAAGCCACCTATCAACATTAGCCCTTCCGAGCTCTCCTATATGTTCTTTCCTCATGGTATCGCCCGGATATTTTTTAAATCGTTCCTCCAAAGCTTCAATCATCAACTCCCTTGGAGCAATTAACGAACAGTTACTCTTACGATTTCTCCAAGAATAAGTCGGAACCCCCCAAGTAAATAGGGCAAACCTGTTTTGATTATAGGCAAAAGTGTCTTTCTCCGGCCGATAAAAGGCGAAGTGTTCCTGGGGGTAAAAGACGTCATCTTCGGCTATAGCGACATATTCAGTGGTCGCAATTTTTGCCCCCCGCAACATCTGATGATAAATATTTATATATCCTTGTTTATCGGTATCAAGCAGATTGACGCCAAAGCCTAACGGCTTTCGGGAAATACTGATAAGCGGGGTATCCCCGATTGCCTCAAGTAAAATCTTCCTTTGATATTCGGCAAAAAGTTCAGGTATTTGGCTAGCGGTCAAATATATTACGGTCAGATCTTGCATAATATTGAAGTGATTAAATTGTCTTTTGGGGTTTCTTCCACGGTCGTTTTAAAATCGCCGAACTCCGACAGTAAAAATTTTTCTTTCGGACTTGAAAAAACACATTCTCCACCAATCACATCTATGTCCCATTCATGCATACCACGGTATCTTTTTCTTTGATTTGAATAGTGGCGCAGATAAATCCATCCGCCCGGCTTGCAAATCCGAAATATTTCTTCTAATGCCTGCCTGGCATCCAAAGAGTGGTCTACGGCATTAACGCAGTGAACAATATCAAAAAATTCATCAGGATAAGTTAAATGTTCCATGTCCTGGCATTCCACCGGAACGATCGGGACGGCACCATATCTTTTCCACCAAGGCGCGAATTCATTTTGAAGAATATCCGAAGCATAAATTTTGACTTTAATGTCTTTCCAAGAATTGCCGATGGTACAAATCGGGCCGGCCCCCGGCTCCGCGATGGTTATTTCTTTCTTATCGCTTATCATCGGTTCAAAGTAATCGGGCAATTGAAGCGGCAGATTAAATTTCGCAAGTTTGGATTTAAACTTAATGCGATAGAAATATATTGTATTTTTAGCTCTCGCATTTTCCATATTAAATCCCAAAATACTGATTAAATCCAGGGAGATCGCCCTTCCAACGATTTAACGCGTATTCGTTCCCTTTCCTGATTTCCGCGCCGGAAATATGAGTGGTCCTGCCAAAACTGCGATGCGGGTGAGCATACCAAGTATTTTTATTGACCATAGTCCTTCCTCCGGCAATAAAAGTTTTCATTACTATTTCTATCGGTTCTTGGGCAAAAGTTCCGTAATTTTCGTCCTCCAATCTTTTAATGACATTATCCCACCACGATCTTTTCATCAGCCAGCAGCTGCCCTGAATAACCATAGTATCGTCAATCATTTTGTTTTTTCTTTTTTTAGTCCGAGTTATCAATCCAGGCCAGTAAGCTTATTGTATTTCTCGCTAAAGATTATTTTATTATAATCGTTCGCGCGACCAGGCATTAATTCCCATTTTTCCGTATCCAGCCTATATAATCTTGGCGTGACAACCCAATTGTCTTTGAATCTTTCCAAAAGCAGTCTGTCAAAACCCTTGCCGAACATGCAATGGGCGTCGCACTTCATTATGTGTCCACCTCTTGAAATTGCAACGCCGGCATTGATCGCTCCTCTCATGCCGCGGTTCTTTCCCAAGTGAAGAATGCGAAGCTTGGGATGGTCTTCTATCTGCGGATTTGGCCAGTAACCGTCCAAAACCGCGATAATCTCTATTTCTTCCTCTGCGTTCTCCAGCAACGAATTAATTGTCTTTTGGAGAAAAGAGTCTTTGTAAGATGGAATTATTATCGATAGCATGGTAATTTTGATAAAAAACGCGAATCTGCCCAAAAACATATTATTAATATAGTGAAAAAATCAAAAAAAGCCAATGGCTTTATGTGCCATCGGCTTTTAAGCCCTAAATCAATCAAGAATCCCGTCTATGGCGTAAATAATCGTTTTTATTGTTTAGATGTGCGTCAGATAATCCTTGGATGGATTGAAATATATTCTGTCCGCGTGGGTGGCAATTCCCACAACTTGAATTACATTATCCGTATCTGAAGGCTGAATTTGTGTTTCTATGCCTGCTCCCGTGGACAGATACACAAATCCTCCAACCGTAGCAAAAGCGTATCTGCCGGCATTGCTATAAATCCCGTGTAAAAGCACAAGGTGAGAACCACTTTCTGCAGTTTCCAAGGCTAATCCCATTACAGGATATAATTTTTCCGGTAAATGCACATCAGCATCGGCCTTCCACACCTTACCATCAGATTTAAAACAAAGTAAATCCCCGGGGACCAAAGATTCCCCGTAAGCCATGCTGATTGTGAAACCGGAAACAGGGGGATCGGCAGTAGGTGTTTCTATTAATCTTATTCCCGCAACGTCATTTATGGGCAACTGACCCATATCCAAGCGAAATCGAGAAATTTTAATGGTCCGTTTGCCCACCTTTAAATCTCCGCATTTTAGGCAGGTAAAAAGAGAAGTGGAAACATTTTTTCCATTATCAACTCCCAAAAGAGGAATCCATTTGTGATTACTGCATTCTGTTTTTTCCGCCATGGATTTGATGTATTTTTATACCCTATTGTCGATTTGGAATACCTCCTCCCCGGAACTGTCGTAGACCGACAAAATCTGGCTGTCTTCAGTGATTTTAAAATTCCTGAAATTGGTTTTTGCCGGAGGATTAGTTTGGACGGATGAATTGTCCAAAAACTTTGAAAACAAAGGTCCCATAACCTTCTCCAGCAAAAAAGCCCCGCTGCCGACGAATATCAATTTCAGGAATTTTCTTCTGCTTATGTCCACTTATTTCTGATTATTTTGATTTTTTATTCAATTTCAATTCTTTTTCCGCTTTTTTTATCTCTCTTTCCATCTCCTCCTTACCTTTTTTAAATTCTCCCGTAAACCTGCCCAGTCCCCGTCCCAATTCCGATATTTTCTCTCCGCCAAAGAAAAAAACCACCACCACTATTAAAATGATTATTATTTCCGGAAATCCAAGTCCAAACACAATATTGTTTATTTAGTTTTTACTATTTATTTTGCTTTCTTCCTCTCCAATAAAGATAAGCCACAACAGCCACAACCACCAAGATAATTATTATTTCCGTAGTCCCTAATCCAAACATGTTGTTTTGTATTTAATTTTTACCGATTCGACCTATCTATTGATTATAATGCCTATCAAATACGTTGGCAAGAATTTATGTCCACTTAGGACTATTATACCAGAAAAAATAACAAGGGCAATTTTTTTCTTCAAAAAGCGGCTTTTTTACGCCTGCTGGTTAAAATCGCTCCCAACCAATAAAGCGCCATAAGGGGAACAAATAACAATATCATAGTGAAACCGGTTTGATCCGGCGTTATTAAGGCGCAAAAAGCCAGCAGAAAAACAAGGGCAACGCGCCATTTTCTTTTCCAAAAATCCGGGCTTACGATCCGGAGAGAAACCAAAGCAATCATAAAGACCGGGAGAAGAAAAACAATTCCAGTTGATATCAAAATGGCGATTGTCCAGGCGATAAAAGAATCCAGAGAAAAAAAGGTTATTACCCCCAGCGCCGCGGCAAAAGGATACATAAATTTGAAAGT
>JAPLZW010000051.1 GCA_026394835.1 Candidatus Wolfebacteria bacterium | reverse complement strand
GAATTTTCATTGCGTGGATATTTCTGCATTTCGTTGATATTTGTTGCCGGCTTTGCCGGCGGCTGAGTTTGTGCGGTAATATTGTTTGCAATTAAGATTGAGATAAAAGCTTTCAGCAAATTCAGTTTAATGCTTCTTGATATTATTCCTACTACTTCTCCTCGTTTTTTTTATTTATCGTGACTATTTTTATCTCTTTATCCATCTTTCTCTATCTTTTTCTTCTTCTCTTGATTTAATACCTGCACCATTCTCATAAAATACGCGCCTTTATTTTTTATGCCCGGCCTCTCCGCTATGCCTTTCGCGAGTCCCAAGAGTTTGCTCTGGTTTCGTTCTTTGGCCAGTTTTATATATAAAGCCTTGTGCTTTTCGTCGCGGAGAATCTCGGAAATCATAAGACCCGTAAGCTGATATTCCTTATAAACTTTGCTCTGTGTGCCTCGTTCTTTCAATATTTCGAGATATTTTTCATCCATTTCGTTATTTATAGTATAGCCCGGGAAACCGGCTTAAATCAAACTCGTGAGGGTTAGACTTTAAAAAAAACATTTGATACAATTAGGCGGATGAAAGGAACCGCTTTAAAAATTTTAAAAGACAGAATCACCCTTATTGCAGTCGCGGTGATTATTTTTGCCGGAATCACGGGAGGCTCTTTTTATCTCGGTTATGCTTCCGGAGCGAAAAATCCGCAGATTTTTCAGGTTCAGGAGCTGAATAATGCCGTTAGCGCCGACGCGCCTTCCAACTTCGGACTTTTTTGGGAAGCCTGGCAGAATATGAAAAATAAGGCGGTTGATATAGAGAAAACGGATAACAAAAATTTGGTTTACGGCGCGATATCGGGGCTTGTGGAATCTTTGGGCGACCCGAATTCCAATTTCTTTCCGCCAACCGACGCGAAACAGTTTAACGACCAGATCAAGGGCGAATTTTCCGGCATTGGAGCGGAGATCGGAAATAAGAACGGCATTCTTTCCGTAGTCGCTCCGCTTAAGGATTCTCCGGCCGAGCGCGCGGGTTTGAAATCCGGAGACCAAATTATAAAAATCGACGACGCCGATTCCGCAACCATGAAATCGGAAGACGCGGTAAAACTGATAAGGGGAGAGAAGGGGACGGTGGTGAAACTTACAATTGCGAGAGAGGGGCTGAAAGACGGAAAAGTTATTGCCATAATCCGCGACACTATCCAGGTTCCGACAATTGATTTTAAAATGAAGGATGGCATCGCTTATTTCCACCTTTACAATTTTTACGAAACCGCGCCTTACGCGTTTTATCAGGCGGTTGTGAAAGCGTCGGTCCAAAATCCCAAAGGTGTAATTTTCGATGTGCGCGATAATCCCGGAGGATATCTTGATGTGGCTGAAAATATTGCCGGTTGGTTTTTGAACCAGGGTGATGTTGTTGTTAAAGAAAAATTCCGCGGAGACCAGACGAATGAATTTAAAGCCAATGGCGCGGGCACCTTCAAAAACACTCCGGTTGTGGTTTTGATGAATCAAGGCTCGGCTTCGGCTTCGGAAATCACCGCGGGCTATTTAAGGGATATCCGCGGCGCGAAACTTGTCGGGACGAAAAGTTACGGCAAAGGAACTGTTCAGGAAGTGGTTAATCTTTCGGATGGCTCAATGATGAAAATAACCATTGCCCACTGGCTCACGCCGAGCGGCACGCTGATAGACAAAAATGGGCTGATTCCCGATTATGAAGTGGGAATTACCGATGATGATTTGAAAGCCGGCCGCGACCCGCAACTGGATAAAGCGATGGAGATTATCAGGCAGGAAGTTGCGGATAATAAGGACAAAGGCCGGAATATTTTCATACAGCTTTAATTTTGGAATATGAAAGTAATTTTGCTTAAAAACATCAAAGGCACGGGCAAGGCTTTTGAAATTAAGGAAGTATCCGGCGGATTTGCCAGAAATTTTTTACTTCCCAAAAATTTGGCCAGGATAGCCGACCCGGAATCCATATTAAAGCTTGAGAAAGAAAAAGCCGCTTGGCAAAAAGCGGAAGAATCGGAGAAAGAAACGCTTCTTAAAAAAGTTGAAATAATTTCCGGAAAAGAATTCATATTCCGCGTGAAAACCGGAAAGAAAGGCGAGGTTTTTGGTTCAATTGTGAAAGAAGACATCAAGAAAAAATTACTCGCCGAAACCGAAGGGCTCTATAAAGATGATTTGGAAATTATGCTTGGGAAGCCGATAAAAGCTTTGGGCGGATATGATATTCCGATTGAGCTTGGCAGGGGAGTGGAAGCAAAAATAAAGATTCGGGTGCTGGCCGAGGAGGAATAAAAAAACCGCTCATTGTATTGTAGCGGTTTTTTTATTCTTCAACCCTCGTTACTTGTATATGAAACGATCGTTTCATATACAAGTGTAAGATTTTTATCTTCGGGTCCCGAAGATTAATTTTATTGAACCTGGATGACGGTTGCTCTCCTTGTGGAGCCGTCGAAATTCATTTTCTTTTTCGTTGAGAACTTAACTACGCCGGCTTTCATCGCGTAAAGAGTGTCATCGCTGCCTTTTTTGACATTAAGTCCCGGAAGGTATTTCGTGCCGCGCTGGCGGATTAAAACTTCGCCAACCAAAACGCTTTGGCCCTCCTGCCTTTTTACGCCCAGCCTTTTCGAGGCGGATTCCCTGCCTAACTTAGTAGAGCCGCCGGATTTAGTATGCGCCATATTTCTCTAAATTTTACTTTAAAATTTAGCCAGAAATATGAGCGTCTCGCCGTAGCTTTAGCGAAGGCGGACAGCCACATATTCAGGCTATTTAATACCCCTGAATATTAAGTTATAATGCCATATATGTCAACCACCCCCAAGCTTATTTTCGATATAGAAACCGTCGGAGCGGATTTTGATTCGTTTGACGAGACGACAAAAAATGCCCTTACGGGCTGGATTAAAAAGGAGGCCGAGAACGATGAAGATTACGAAGAGTCGCTTAAAGAATTAAAAGAAGGCTTGGGATTTTCGCCCCTGACCGGAGAAATTGTCACTATCGGCACCTTGGATTACGAAAAAAAACAAGGCGGTATTTATTTTCAGGCTCCGGGAGAAAAAATCGCTGATTTTGAAGAAAACGGGGTTAAATTCCGGCAGATGACCGAAAAAGAAATGCTGGAGCAATTCTGGCAGCTCGCGCACCGCTACGGAGAATTCATTTCTTTCAATGGCAGGTGTTTTGACGGGCCGTTTTTGATGGTCCGTTCGGCGGTTCACGGCTTAAAACCAACGAAAAATGGGAAGCCTGCATCTTTGGACCAATTTGTTCGGCATTGAAAGCCCGAAGGCTAATGGCGTGACCGGCGATGATGTCAAAACCTTGTTTAAAGAGAAAAAGTTTATTGATATCGCGAAATATAATCTTGGCGATTTAAAGGCAACGGGGGAGCTTTATGAAAAGTGGGACAATTATCTCAATATTTAAAATCTAGAATCTAGTAGTTAGTATCTAGGATTTAGTCCTTAAGAATTTCATGAAAAACGAATCTTCTTTTACCCTTATCCTTCGACCCTTCAACGCGGCTCAGGATAAACGAGCTCAGGCCTTCGGCTCTGAGGCTCAGGCTCGAAGAGATCAAAGTTTCACCTTGATAGAACTCTTGATTGTGATAGGAATTCTCGCCGTCTTAGCCACCGTCGCCGTCTTGGCTCTCAACCCTCTGGAACTCATAAAACAAGCAAGAGACAGCCAAAGAATGGCTGATTTAGGCACACTGAACAAAGCTTTGGCAGTCTACCAGTCTTCGGGACAGACTAATTTAGGCACAGTCAACACGGTTTACGTTTCCATACCCAAGAATGTCGCGGCTGACTGTTCAGACTTGGGACTTCCCTCGCTTCCCTCGGGCTGGTCTTATGCCTGCGTTCCAAGTTCCACTCTCCGAAACATAAACGGCACAGGCTGGATACCCTTAGCTTTCAGCTCTGTTTCCTATGGCACGCCCTTGGAAAAACTGCCGATAGATCCCATAAACGTGACCTCAACCAGAAACTACTATACCTATGTGATGGGCGGCAGCTGGCAGCTTGCCACAGCCATGGAATCAATTAAATACAAGATGGGAGGAGGAGCTGACAAAACCTCCAAAGACGGCGGCCAGTACCCCGGACTCTATGAGGAAGGCACTGATTTTTCTCTTCTGCCGATAGATTATGGAGACTCATCACTTATGGGATACTGGAAGTTTGATGAGGGGAGCGGGACAACGGCGTATGACTATTCGGGCAACAATGCCACGGGGACACTAACAAATGGACCGGTATGGGTTGGGGGAAAAGTTGGAAGCAATGCTTTGAGTTTTAACGGGAGTAGCAAGGTATTAATTCCCTATAAAAATATTGGCGGGACAATAACTTAT
>JAPLZW010000046.1 GCA_026394835.1 Candidatus Wolfebacteria bacterium | reverse complement strand
ATGTTTTAAAAGGCGATCCCGTAACGCAGGACAAAATAAAAACCGACCCCAAGGTAGAAATATTATTTGGTTCGGTTGTGTCCGAGATTTATGGCAAAGAATTTGTTGAAGGTTTGAAATATCAGGATTTAAAAACCAAAGAAATTAAAGACCTGAAAGTCCAGGGAGTTTTTGTGGAAATCGGTCTTGAGCCCAATTCTGACATCGTAAAAGACCTGGTGAATCTTGATGAATATGGCCATATCGTGGCTGACCCCAAAACCCAAGAAGCATCTCTGTCTGGAATTTGGGCGGCAGGGGATGTGACCGACTGCAAATACCGGCAAAATAACATCTCGGTAGGGGACGCGATTAAGGCGGTTCTGGGAATATACGATTACTTGAATAAAAAATAAAGGAAGGTTAGGATTATTGCATGAATTTTGCCGCGAGAATCATAATCGGATTTTCCGTGAAAATGGCAGGGGCCGCAGTTGAAACGCAAGCGGAGATTTAAACGCCGTATCGGGCGTTTTTTGTTTTTTAAATTAAGAGCGCTTCGATTCGAATTCGCGATTTGCCGTTGGTTCGAATCGGCGCGTTCCGAATAGTTCGGAAAGCGTCATTTGTTCATAAAATTTAATCAATATGACAGAGCTGGAAAACCAGGAAGGGAGGTTCTCTTATGGGTTCAGGAATGAGCCGTATGACGTGGCATCACTTGACTTGGAAACGAAATGGCGGAACAGATGCGGATGGAAAACTCTTGCTTCCAAAGAATAAGCACGAGCTTTGGAATTATCTCTTTGACGGCTTTCCGATACAGCGCGTTCTTGCTATTGCCATTTTATGGCAAGAACTCTTTGACATTCTCACCCCTAAGGAGATTATCTTTTTTATTGAGAGAATTACAAGAGGAGAGACCACAGAGCTTGTTTTCTTTAAGTATGGGAATTACCAACTTCTATGGAGCAGGATTTTCGGAGAGAGGAGCATGAACGAAGCATTATATTTCGCCCGTTGCTGGGAGAAGCTTTTTGGTAATGTGGCGATTGGGGACGTAATTGCTCTTCTTGGGAAAATTGAGAAGCGGCAGGTTACGGTTTTCCCATCGCGGAGGAGGATATATGGCTACAATAGGAGCTCATTGCGTTCCCGAGAACCGCAGGCTTCGGTCATCGGAGGTTGAAGTTTGCCGTGATGGCAAACGGCGCTGCGCCAAGGGAACCCCTTGCCAGAATATGAGATTGTTCCAGGTGGTGAATGGTAAGAATTGGCGGGGTGATGACAGACGTAACGGAATGGGAAATGAGCACAGGCCGGCGAGCAGAGAGCTTTTGAAGGGAATTTTGATATCCGGTTGAATTTTCCCGGTTCAAGAAAGGAGGCGCGTGATGAAAAGAAAGTTGGCCGTGATTTTTGTTATAATCCTCGCGGCTCTTCTCCTTTGTCCCGCGTCAGCCGGCGCCGTGAGCATGGCAGTGTCGGAAGTGTTCGATTTTATTGCGGTATTAGCGGTCAACTCGGCCGAGGAGATACGGATAACAACACTGGCATTCTGGCCGTCGTTGGCTATGCCTCTCTACTGGGAGGGATGCGTGCGGACAAGAGCGTATTACTCCCCGGTTTGGGGAGAGCCAAGAAAATTCAGAGTAACTGTTCTTTGTGCGGAGTGGCCCCCTGGCCACATTTTCTCGCCACAAAGAACCGTTACTGATGTTCCATGTCGGGATATTATTAAAAGGAAATGATCATTGCTTTGCGTGGCGATATAGCCGGAAGGCGGAGGAATACTTCTCCCTTCCGGCTGTTTTATTGCCTAGCGAAGAGAGAGAAAAGAAACGAGAGTGGAATAACCTTTTCTTTTCCGAACGAGCGACGGTAATACGGAGGGGTACCACGCCCCATATTTTTGGTGTATAATTTAATTGAGTTCATTACCAAGGCTGGGATAAGTCTCTGGATCTAGCGGATTTAGAAATCTAGAGTCCAGACAGTGGGTAGCGGTTCTGGCCACCGCTTCCCGCCGAGGGAGCTATTCGTGTTGGCGCTCGCACCGCTCTTCACGAAAATTCTCCGCCTTTTTCTGCCCGACGCTTCCTCCATTGCGTTGGGAAGATAGGAATGAGCCGGCGCGTCCGTCTCTTCCCCAGCCCGCACTTTTATCCAAGCCTCCCCCGGGAGGCTTATCCGTTTTTTAAATAATCTATTTTAATGAGATGATTGTGATTCTATATAACATAAGGAGCCTTTATAATGTCGGTTCTATTTTCCGGACAGCGGACGGAGCCGGAACCGAGAGAATATATCTTTGCGGCATTACACCGGCGCCTATTGATGCGTTCGGAAAACCCAGAAAGCAATTTACCAAGGTGTCTTTGGGCGCGGAAAAATATCTGGAATGGGACGCTTCGGCGCGTTCGCCGCGAGCAATTGCCGAATTGCTTAAGGAGCTGAAGAAAGACGGCTATAAAATTTTCGCGATTGAGCAGAGCAAAAAATCAATTCCATACTTTAAGGCAAAAACTTCCGCCAAGGGCGGATCCGCCTCCGGCGGAAAAAACTCAAAACTGGTTTTAATTATGGGTAATGAAGTCCGTGGCTTGCCGGAAGCGATTCTCAAAAAAGCCGACAAAATTTTGGAAATCCCGATGCGCGGGAAAAAAGAGTCTTTGAACGTTTCCGTGGCTTTCGGGATAGCCGCATACGCTTTAACGAATTCCGGGAAATAAGATAGAATTAACTTATGAGAATTCTATGGTTTTTGTTTTTTATAATTATTATCGGAGCGGGATTTTATTTTTTGATGAATAATATTATTCCGGTTTATTTTCCGGGCATTATCCCCAAGTCCGAAAAAAGTTATTACGATGCCAATATCGGAGGAAAAACTTTCCGGCTTGAAATAGCGAGAACCGATGAAAAAAGAAATGAAGGTTTGGGATACAGAAACAGCATGCCGGAAGATGAAGGGATGATTTTTCTTCTGGATGGCGTGGAGAGGGGTGAGATATGGATGAAGGGAATGAGATTCCCGTTGGATGTGATATGGCTTTACGACAAAAAGGTTGTGGGCATCATGGTAAATATAAAAACAGAGCCTCTGACGGAAGATAAAGATTTAAAGCTGTATTCGCCTTCTTCTCCGGCTAACGCATTTATAGAATTAAACGCGGGCGAGGTGGCGAAAACCAGTCTTCGGGCGGGAGACTCTGTGCTGTGGGAATAATTCTTAAAATGGAAGTGAATTATCGCGAGGTGACGATTGGCGGCCAACTTTTTAGATTGGAGATGAAATTCCCGATAGATATTGTTTGGGTCGCGGGAAATAAAATCATCAGGATTTCCGAAAACGTAAAAGCCGGATTTTATTTCCGCCGGCCGGACCGGAAGATAGGAGCGGTTTTGGAAATCAGGGCGGGCCGCGCAAAGGAAATCGGGCTTTCGGCCGGAGACGAAATATCTTGCTAAACAAATCAAATAAAGTTGCTATAATTAAGGTGTATGAAAATAGCTATCAACGGTTTCGGAAGGATTGGCCGGTTGTTCCTCCGCCAGGCAATAAGCAACCCGCAATTTGAAGTCGTTGCGATAAACGATTTGGGCGATTTGGATAATTTCGCTTATCTTTTTAAGTACGATTCGGTTTACAGAACTTTTCCCGGATCGGTAAATCCGGAAAAAGGCGAGAAAAATTATCTGGTTGTGAATGGCAAGCGGATTCTTTTTACGCAGGAAAAAGACCCCTTGAAGTTGCCATGGAAAGAATTGGGGATAGATTTGGTTATTGAGTCCACGGGAGTTTTTGAATCTTTTGGAAAAGCCAAAGTCCATCTGGATGCCGGAGCGAAACGGGTGCTTCTGACGGCGCCGGCAAAGGATGACGAGGGTGTCGAGGGAGGCAGGACAATCCTGGTGGGCGTAAACGACAGCGAATTGGTTTTAACAAATTTAATTTCAAATGCTTCCTGCACCACAAACGCGGCATCTCCGGTCATCGCCGTAATGGCGGAATCAATCGGCATAGAAAAAGCGATTTTAAGCACGGTTCATGCCTACACGAATACGCAAGCCATAGTTGACTCGCCGGTTAAAGGAAGCGATATGCGGCGAGGCAGAGCCGGCAGCCAGAATATAATTCTTTCTTCAACAGGAGCGGCCATCGCGGTTACAAGAGCTATTAAAGAATTGGAAGGAAAATTCGACGGCATTGCGATCCGCGTTCCGGTTGTGTCCGGCTCTCTTGCGGATATAACTTTCGTTGCAAAAAGAAAAACAACGGTTGAAGAAATTAATAATATTTTTCGCGAGGCCGCAGATGCGCCGCGGTGGCGGGGAATATTAAAAGTTGTCGAAGACCAGATCGTTTCTTCGGATATCATCGGTGAACCATACGGCGCGATAGTTGATTTAAAATTCACGAAAGTTGTTGACGGAGACCTGGTAAAAATCTTATCTTGGTATGATAATGAATGGGGATACGCGGCGATGCTCGTAAAACACATTTCCAAAATTTAAAAATAAAAAAAATCAAAAAAATAATAGTTGGTCGTAATTTAACAATTTAATTTTTAAAATGGCAGATAGACCACTCGTTGATTATATAAAACAAATGACCGCGACCGGCGCGGATAGGGAAGCGATTAAAGCGGCTCTGGCTTCGGCCGGCTGGTCTCCGAAAGATACGGAAGACGGCCTCGCTGCGGCTTACGCGGAACTTGTTCAGCCAACCCCGACGCAAAAACCCGCCGGGATAACAAACGCTCAGTCTTCACCTGTTTCATCGGGAGCTCAATTGAACTCTGTGGCCAGCCAGCCGCTTGCGGCGTCGGCTTTTCAACCGCAATCACAACCGCAATCACAACCGCAATCGCAACCGCAGATGCGGGCAGAGTCTCAAGCTCAGCCGGTAAAAATTGAACCAATTCAAATAAAACAAACTCCGGTGGCGACGACGACGGGCGCTCAGCCCACGGGTGTTGCGGGTATTTCATCTGCCGTAGTCTTAAAATCCCATCCGGCTGCGGCAGCTTACAACCCGGTAATCCTTAACAACATCTCTTCCGGCGCCGAGGCAAGCAAAGTCAAAAAAGGCCCGAGTCTCGCGATTATTATTTCCGTATTGGCCATCGTAATTTTATCCTTGGGCGGTGGCGCGGCCTGGTATTTTTTGATGGGTCCGGGCGCCGCCCAAGAAGCCGCGGTTACGCAAACTCCCGACACCGGTTCTCTTATCCCGCAGGTTTCCAATTTGGGTTTGGACCAGGTAAGAAATGCCAAATATTTTGAAGACGGGAAAGAAATTCAATTCAGTAATGGAGGTTATGTGGGTCCCTTATCTCTCCCGTTATCAGCCGCTTCCGGAACTCAAGTAGTTTCTTCGTCGATAATTTTTTCAAAAGCCGCGTTTGACGATTTGAATGCGGATGGCAACGGTGATGCGGCTGTTATTCTTAGAAGGAAGGATTCCGGATCTTTTGAGATTCCGCAATTGGCTGTTCTTTTGAACCAGGCGGGTCAGCCGAATTTTGCCGATATTGTGAATTTTTCTTCCGGAACAATTGTCCGGTCGGTTTCTTCGGATCACGGCGCGATAACCGTTTCAATGCTCGCAAAGGCTTCGGGGACCATAGCTTTTTATCCTGACCGGGAAGTTTCACAAACATTCACTTTGGTTAACGGGAAATTATTCCCCCAAACCCCGGTTCTGGGAATGAGGATATTCAACCATGCGCAAATAGCCGACTTTGAAGGCAGAAGCTTTTTGGTTTACCAATTTTCTTATCTTGATTCCGATGTGGCCGTTAAAGCGGAAAATCAAAACCGAATTATCATAACCGAGAAGAATTCTTCCCTGAATCATTCACTGGCCATTTCGTATGAGGGCGCGAGGGGATATTCGCCGATGGATTATTGGAATCAAGTTTTGAAGAAAAATTGCGTTGGTTGCTCTATCGTTTCGAGCACTTCGGATATCGCGGTTATGGGTTCTGTTGTCACTTCATCCGCAGTGATTATGCCCGGTGTTCAAAATACGATTACAGTCGAAAACAAAGCCAATAAATGGGTGATTTGGGGAAGTCCGGCCGGCACCGCCAGGATTTTTATCGCCCAACTTCAAAAACCGACCAGTGCGATTGAAAAAGTTTTGCAAACTTTCAAATTCGTGGATTCGGTTGATAGCGGCGCGGCTTCTTCCTCTTCGGTCACGGCTTTATCTTCTTATTTTTCCGCGAAGGAGGTTGCTCCCGACCCCAAAACAATAAAAGACATAAGTGAAGTATCCTTAGGTGATATGGCCGTTATTTTCAGCCAATTGTTAAAAACCAATCAGGTTGAAATAACCAATATGATTATGGATAGCGGTATCTGGAAGGTCGAACAGTAGCTGAAGATTGCTCCTTCGTTTCCGGCTTGTTATACTTAAAGCGTGAATAAGGCTTATTTTTTCCTTTTTGTCGGCGTTCTTGCGATGGTCTCCGGTTTTAGCCTGAATTTCAGCCGGGAGTAT
Organism: Candidatus Wolfebacteria bacterium; assembly: GCA_026394835.1. Taxonomy (GTDB): domain Bacteria; phylum Patescibacteriota; class Minisyncoccia; order UBA6257; family UBA9933; genus JAPLZW01. The sequence goes on along the minus strand of JAPLZW010000046.1, from coordinate 8,335 downwards.
TTGTCGGCTTACGGCGGGTATATTTCTTCCGGCCTTCAAGCCAGTTTGATTAGCGTAAAATCCGACGAAATCAACGCCATAAAAGCGAATGAAGAATCAAAAGAACGCAGAGTTTCGCTCTTGTTCACCGGTGATATCATGCTTTCCCGGGGAGTGGAGAAGCAAATTGAATCAACGGGCAATCCGGAGCACCCTTTTCTTAAAATCGCGGACGTGCTGAAGGAAAATGATTTGGTTTTTGGCAATCTTGAGGGTCCTATTTCGGGAGTCGGTGAAAATCAGGGAAGCGAATATTCTTTTCGCGCCGGCTTGAATGTCGTAAGCGGTTTGAAAAAAGCCGGTTTTAATGTTTTGAACTTAGCCAATAACCATATTTGGGATTGGGGAGCTCCGGCGTTAACCGAGACGGTGTCGGTTTTGGAAAACAACAATATCAATTGGATAGGCGCGGGCAGGAATGAGGCCGAGGCCAATTCTCCTCTCGTAATTAAAGTTGGGAAGACCGATGCGGCGGCAAGAGTCGCTTTTCTCGGATATACCACTATGCGGCAAAGGGAAATAACCCGGGCATAAGTTCCTGGGATATCCAGAAAATAAAAGAGGCCATAAAAAACATAAAAGACGAGAGTCTGGCTGATGTTATTGTTGTTTCTTTCCATTGGGGAGATGAATACCAAAAGCAGGCGAGTGATTTTCAAAAACGAACCGCGCATGATTTGATAGATGCCGGAGCGGACTTGGTTATCGGGCATCATCCTCACGTCGTTCAGGAAGTTGAGCAATATAAAGGAAAATTTATCGCCTATAGTCTGGGAAATTTCGTTTTTGACCAGAATTTTTCCGAAGAAACCAATAAGGGTCTGATGATAAAAGTTGTTATCGGCGACAAAAATATTGTTCAGGTTGATTCCATAAATATAAAAATAAACAAATCTTTCCAGCCGGAAATCGTTAATTAAAACTATGATTATCTACATCGGCGCGGACCATAGAGGATTCAATTTAAAAGAAACCCTCAAAAAATTCATTAAGGAAGAAATAGGTTATGAGGTGGTTGATTTGGGCAATGAACAATTGGATGAAAACGACGATTACCCGGATTTTGCCATGAAGGTTGCGAAAGAAGTTCAGTCTGATTCAAATACGAGGCGGGGGATTTTGATTTGCGGTTCCGGCGTTGGAATGGATATCGCGGCTAATAAATTTAAGGGAATCAGGTCTGTTTTGGCGATAAATTCCGACCAGGTCCTTTTGAGCCGAAAAGATGACGATACCAATGTTCTGTCTTTGGCATCGGATTTCATAAATGAAGAATCGGCGAAACAAGTTGTAAATGCTTGGCTTCGGACGCCATTTTCCGGAGAAGAAAAAAATAAAAGACGGCTGGTGAAGATTTCCGGACTGGAGAACTAAAATGCAGGTTATCCCGACAATTAATTGTTTACGCTTCGCTTGTATTACGGAGAAAATAAAAAAAGCCGCGGAATTTTTGCCTTTAAGTGGCTGGGTCCAGATTGATATCGCGGACGGAAAATTCACGGAATACAAAACGTGGGATAATCCGAGCGAGCTCTTAAATCTTACTTCTTACTTCTCGGGTCTTAGTCTTGAGGTTCATCTGATGGTGGAAAAACCCGAGCAGGTGATTAATGCGTGGATTAAAGCCGGAGCGAAGAGGATTCTTATTCATGCGGAAGCGATAAAAAACGAAGGATTTAAGATTGAAGATTTAAGAAGTAAGATTAGGGATGTGGAAATCGGATTGGTAATTAACCCCGAAACGCCGGCGGAGGCGCTCACGCCGTATCTGGAACTAAAAACTAGCAACTATCAACCAAAAACTAAGTTCGTCCAGATTCTCGCGGTTCCGCCCGGGAAGTCCGGGCAGAAATTCGACGAGCGGGTTTTGGGCAAAATAAAATTCTTGAGACAAAATTATTCTAATGTTATAATAGAAGTCGATGGCGGAATAAATTTGGAAACTGCCAAATTATGTAAGGATGCGGGGGCGGATATTTTGGCGGTTGGAAGTTATATTTGGGGTGACGATAATCCTAAAGAAGTTTTTGAGAGGTTAGTGTTAGTATAAATAAATCTCCTAGATTCTAGCTACTAGCTCCTAATTACTTTTTAAACAATGGTGAAGAGAAAAAATAAAAATAAAATCAGCGGCAAAATCACTATTGAATCCCTGGTTTATTTATTTATGGCTTCAATTTTAATATTTCTTTTTGGATGTTTTACGTGGATGCTCTGGATGATGACCATCATCGGAGAAAACATCCATTATATAAAAGGGGTTGTAAGGTCATAAACTTTAGAATGGAAATTTTACACGAAAAAAAGCTGAAATTTCTGGAAGAAATGGCGAACGTGATCCGTCAGGATATTATTAAGATGCTTGTTGAGGCGGGGAGCGGCCATTCAGCCGGACCCTTGGGCATGGCTGATATTTTTACAGCTTTGTATTTCCATGTTTTAAACCACAATCCCAAAGCTCCGGACTGGGAGAAACGCGACAGGGTAGTTTTGTCCAACGGCCATATTTGCCCGGTCCAATACGCGACTTTGGCGCATGCAGGTTATTTTCCGGTTAAGGAACTTATGACATTGCGGAAGCTCGGTTCGCGCCTTCAAGGCCATCCGCACAGGAAATCATTACCCGGGATTGAAACCACCTCCGGTCCTTTGGGCTCGGGATTGTCGCAATCTATCGGCATGGCGCTTGCCGCGAGGCTGGACGGAGCAAAACATCATATCTATTGCCTGATGTCCGATGGCGAGCATAATTGCGGAAATACCTGGGAGGCGATAATGTTCGCGGGTAAGAACTGCCTGAATAACCTGACGGCCATCGTGGACCGTAATAATATACAGATAGACGGTTTTACCGAAAATGTGATGCCTTTGGAATCTTTGCGGGATAAATACGAAGCTTTCAGATGGAATGTCTTGGAAGTGAACGGCAATGACATTACGGAGTTCGTCGCGGCCATAAACGAAGCCAAGGCGACTTATGAAAAACCGACGGTTATTGTTTGCCACACGATTCCCGGCAAGGGTGTAAGTTTTATGGAAAGGGATTATCGCTGGCATGGCAAGCCGCCGACAAAAGATGAAGCGAGAGAAGCCTTGGGAGAATTGCGTACGCTTCATGGCAGGATAATGAGCGAGCACGAGTAAGCGGTAGCTAGAAGAATTTAGTAGTTAGTATTTGGTAATTAGGATTTAAAAAATATGCCCAGTAGTGAGCTCGCGATAAAGATAATCAATTTAAATCATTGCCGGGACAGCGATAATAAATAGTTTTAAAATTAATTAATAACATAATTACTCCGATGGATTATCTTTAAGATAAGTCGCTATCGCGAGTCTACTACTGGGTATGGAAACACAAAAAACTTATCCGCGCGACGTGTTTATGAATCTTTTAAACACTATCGCGCTATACATCAGCACTTTCAGCGTATTGAGTTTGATTTTTGATTATATCAACATTGCTTTTCCCGACCCGCTTAATTATTTTGACCCGTCAGGTTCTATCCGCTGGTCACTTTCGCTTTTTATAATCGTCTTCGGCGTATTTCTTTGGACGGCGAAGTTTATAGAAAAGGATTTGGCAAGAAATCCCGGGAAAAATGATTTAAAATTACGGAGGTGGCTCATCTATCTCACGATTTTTCTGTCAGCGCTTCTTCTTATAGGGAATTTGGTGGCTTTGATTTACAATTTTCTCGGCGGCGAATTCACAACTCCGTTTTTGCTTAAAGTTTTATCGGTTTTTGCGGTTGGCGGTTTGGTTTTCTGGTACTACCTTTATGATTTGAAAAAAACTCCGGGAGATTTCAACTCCAAGGCAAAATTGGTTATCTGGTCATCTCTCGGGCTTGCGGCTCTTGTTGTTATCTATGGATTTTTTGCGGTCGGTTCGCCATTTAAACAAAGGCAAATTCGTTTTGACGAGCAAAGGGTTTCCGATTTGCAGAATATCCAAGGGCAAGCCGTTTATTTCTGGCAGCAAAAAAATAAATTACCCCAGTCATTGGCCGATTTAACCGACAGTATATCTGGTTTTAAGGCGCCCGGCGACCCTGACACAAAGCAAGCCTACGAATATAAAATAACAGGAATCTTGTCGTTTGAGCTATGCGGTAATTTTAATCTTTCCTCCGGCGATTCCAGGCTGAACGCCGCCAAACCATTGGGGGTGAATAATAACGATAATTGGAACCATGATGCGGGAAGAGTTTGTTTCTCTCGGAACATCGACCCGGAGCTTTACCAAAAAAATTTAGTTCCCGCAATGAAACCCGGAATATAATTACAATTAGAATCTAAAAATGATATAATTAAGCTGACCTTGGTTGACGTAAAAATCCATCGGGTATTTATCGGCACTATGACAGTCGCTTTCTTTGTCACCTACATCGTTCTTTTCGTTATGGCGATGTTCCTCCTTAGGTCTTCTTCTTAGGCTAATTTATTTAAAAATGCTCAATCAGGAAATCGGCTTAAATCCCAAAATTTTTGACCCTAAAATCGAAGAGCGGCCGACTCGTGACGGTTACGGGGATGGGCTGTTTCTGGCGGGAGCCCAAAATCCGGAAGTGGTGGCGCTTTGCGCCGACCTTAAGGAGTCAACGCGCGTGGAAGGATTCGCCAAGAAATATCCGGAACGTTTTTTTGAAGTCGGGGTGGCGGAACAGAATCTGGCGGCTATCGCCGCGGGGATGGGAATTTCCGGAAAGATTCCTTTTATATCTTCTTACGCGGTTTTTTCTCCCGGCCGGAATTGGGAACAAATAAGAACCGTGATTTCCTATAATGATTCAAATGTAAAAATCGCCGGCGCGCATGCGGGAATTTCCGTGGGTCCGGACGGCGCAACGCATCAAGCTCTTGAAGATATTGCCTTGATGAGAGTTTTGGCAAATATGAAGGTTATCGTTCCGTGCGACGCGATTGAAGCGCAAAAAGCAACCATCGCGGCCGCGAAAATCTGGGGACCGGTTTATTTGCGTTTCGGAAGGGAAAAAACGCCGGTTATGACCGGCAGGGAAACTCCGTTTATCCCCGGGAAGGCGGAAATTTTCTGGCAGTCAAAAAAACCGCAAGTTGTAATCATAGCCGCGGGGCCGATTATTTACGAAGCGCTTCTCGCCGCCAAAGAACTTGAAGAGGAAAAAATCGGCTCTATTGTTTTGAATAGCCACACAATAAAACCATTGGATGAAAAGAAAATTTTGGAAGTATCGGAAAAATACGGAGCCGTGGTTTCCGTGGAAGAGCATCAGGTTGCGGGAGGGCTGGGGAGCGCGATCGCCGAATTGCTCGCGAAGCATAATCCGGTTCCTATGGAATTTGTCGGCATTCAGGGAGTTTTTGGGGAAAGCGGCTCACCCAAAGAATTGGCTAAGAAATACGGATTGACGGCTACGGATATCAAATTGGCGGCGAAAAGAGCAATTAGGAGGAAGTAGTTAGTAGCTAGGATTTAGTAGTTAGTATTTGATTATGACAAAAAGTTTTCGAGAGCTGATTGTTTGGCAGAAGTCCATTGCTTTAGTCGTAAAAGTTTATAAACTAACCGAAAAATTTCCCAAATCAGAATTATTTGGGCTGACTAGCCAGATAAGGAGGGCCGTGGTAGCAATTCCTTCTAATATTGCTGAAGGCTACGCAAGAAGGCATACTAAAGAGTATGCCCAATTTGTTAATATAGCTTTCTCTTCTGGAGCTGAATTAGAAACACAACTGGTAATCTCAGAGGAATTGGGTTATGTAAATAAAAATGAGTATGAAGGAATTTCAGAGACTCTCTGCGAGATTATGAGAATGTTAAATAAATTAGGGAACGTTTTAAGAGCTAATTTATAGTTTTTAAATCCTAACTGCTAGCTACTAATTCCTAACTACTAAACTATGTTTGATATTATTACTATCGGCACGGCCACCAAAGACGTTTTCTTGCGAAGCCCGTTTTTTAAAATACTAAAAGACCCCGAGCATTTGAAAAAAATCGGTTTTCCTTCGGGAGAAGCGCAGTGTTTTGCTTTAGGCGGGAAAGTTGAAGTGGATGAGCCGGTTTTTATGACGGGTGGCGGAGCCACAAACACCGCTGTGACTTTCAGCCGGCAGGGTTTTAAAACCGCGGCTTTGATTAAAATCGGCGAAGATGACAGCGGGGAAGAAATTTTAAGCGAGTTGGAAAAAGAAGGCATAAAAATTTTTGCCGTAAAAGACAAAAAAATTCCCACGGGCTACGACACCATCCTTTTATCTTCCGGCGGCGAACGGACGATTTTGGTTTATCGCGGCGCCGGCGATTCGTGGGATATAAAAGATATTCCCTTGAGAAAACTGAAGGCGCGTTGGGCATACATTGTTCCGGGCAATATTCCGTTTGATGTTGTTGAATATCTGATTGGCTATCTTTCGGAGAGGGGCGTGAGCATAGCTATCAATCCTTCAAAAAAACTTATCCAAAAAGGGCTTTCGGGATTGAAGAACATATTAAGTAAGTCGCAGGTTGTAATTTTAAACCGCGAAGAAGCGTCTTATCTTACCGGCGCCGATTACGGCGATAAAAAAAAGATTTTTTCGGTTTTGGACGAGGCGGTTAAGGGAATTATTGTTATGACCGATGGCGCGAATGGTTTGGAAATTTCCGATGGTTTTAAGATTTACGAAGCGGGGATATTCAAAGAAAGGGAGGTAGTTGATCGCACCGGCGCCGGTGATGCTTTTGGTTCGGGATTTGTCGCGGGCCTGATAAAACGATTGAAAGATTGCAAGATTTCAAAATTGCAAAATTCTGACGGAGGTAAATCCGCAATTTGCGGCCAGCAATTAGCGATTGAATATGCCATCAGATTGGGCTCGGCCAACGCGACTTCGGTGATTGAAAAAATCGGCGCAAAACCGGGAATTTTGACCAAGACGGAATTTGAGGAGGATGAAAGATGGAAAAATCTTTTGATAAGGGAGAAGACCGTGTGACGTTAGTTAAAAAATCAAAAATCAAAGTGTAAAATGACAATTTTAAATTATAAAAATTTTTAACACTTTAATCTGTAATTTTTATTTTTGATATTTACATTTTGATTTAATTAAATGATGACTTGCTGCGAAAAATTGGCGAGAATTTTAAGGACGGATAAGGACAATATCCGTTTGCTTGAAGAAAAGATGGCGGTTGTTTCCGGGCGGAAGGGAATTATAGAAAAAATCTCGGAAGAAAATGATTTCGTTATCAAAAACCGGCTGGATATTTTAGGGTTAAAAACAACCGCCGACGCAAAAGAAATTTATAACGGCTTGCTTCGGAAGATAGAGACTGACGATGTGAATCTCTATAAAGTTTTGGGCGAACCCCGAGCCACTGTTCCGGCTGATTGGGAGCGGGTGCTTAAAGCGGCGAAGGATTCGGTGCGCCCTCCCAAAGGATTTTTTTTGAAAAAGGAAAAAGCGCTGGAATTTTTGCGGAAGGAGCCGCCCTTAAAAGTAATCCGCTCTCTTGGTTACTCAAATGCCGACGAATTAATAGCCAACGAAAATTTTTTTGAAATTTGGACCAGTTTGCGATTTCTTGAGGGAAGTGAATGGCTGAACGGTGTTTTCTTCAAATATTACGAAACACTTTCACCGGACGATTTCGAGGAAAGAGAAATAACCACTATCGCTTTATCCGAGCGCTGGGCAAAAGCGGCGCAGGAATTCATAAAAAAGAAACATCACAATATCAGCCATTTGAAAGAACTCGGAGTGATTTATGTTTTGCCGTTAAGCCTCGAAATTTCCGGGGAAACTTTGCGGAATTTTTCCCTGATTCTTCATTACTTCAGCGAAATCGCTTTTTATTCCGATTTATTCAGGCATTACGCGAAGGATGGTGAAACTTTCGCCAAAAACATTATTTCCTTGCTCCGGGGAGACGTACTGGACGCAAGGCTCGCTCCGGGCAATAAAGCCGAGTGGCTGATTATCCAAAGATACTTGGCGAAAGAAGACCCTTATGACTGGCGGCTTTTCGAACCGCATGTGAACCCCGAGGCGCTTCACTGGGAACGGGCGGAGCGGATGCTTCTGGTTGCGGCGCGCCAACTTGACCATTCGCTCGCGGATTTGAATTTCTGGCAGGACTTAAACTGGGTGGGAGATTATTTCAAAACCGATGCCGGACCGGATATGCTCGTGAGTTTCAACCTGATTGACGCTTCAATGTCTTTGGCAAAAGAAAAAGAAATGACCAAATATCTTTATCATCATCAGGAATCTCTCTGGAATAAAATTTTTATAGAATATTCTTCCGAAGAAAAAATGGAAGAGCTTATTA